>JAJDCC010000001.1 GCA_029261015.1 Candidatus Omnitrophota bacterium
ATTGAGACTGCAGAAGAGTCAGAGCGTAAACGCTTCACGATTCATGCTTCTATTCTAGTGGAGCGACCGGGGCAAAGAGCGATTTTACTGGGACATAAAGGGAAATGCATCAAACATATTGGTATGCAATCGCGTAAGGAAATTGAAAAATTATTGGGAGAGAGGATCTATTTGAATCTCTGGGTTAAAGTTGCCCCTGATTGGCGACGAGACCCTAATGTGCTTCGGGAATTGGGCTACACATGAGGTCTTTATGGCAGAAGTGAAAGTCATTCAACGTGAAATTTTGTATCAAGGACGTGTATTGCATGCTGTTCGTGAGGAAATTGAATACGCAGGTAAACGTATGTGGCGCGAGACCGTGGAGCACCCCGGTGCTGTCGCCATAGTTCCTTTTGTGGATAGAAATCATATTTTGATGGTGCAGCAGTATCGGCGAGCCATACGTCAAGAATTGTTGGAATTACCCGCGGGTACCTTAGAACCAGACGAAGACCCTTTGGTGTGTGCTCATCGCGAGCTTGAAGAAGAGACAGGGTATAAATCCTCAAAAATCTCCTCATTAGGGGCTTTTTTCGCTGCACCGGGTTTTTGTTCTGAGAAAATGGTGCTCTATTTAGCTGAAGATTTGAGCTTGGGCAAGATGAATTTGGATGAAGATGAATTCTTAGAGCCTATAGTGGTTGAGTTTGGTGATGCCCTACATAAAGTGAAAACAGGGCTCATTCAAGATGGTAAAACGATGTTGGGGCTCCTTTTGGCTGAGCAGTATTTGCAGTCTATTTAAGCGCTTTGGGCTGCCATAGAGGGTTGCAGGGCGATAAGGGATAAGCTAGACTAGAAGGGTTTGGCTTATGGTAATCTATAAAAAAAGGTATGTGTGATGTCTCTAGTCTCTCAAATTACTGAAGATATGAAAGCTGCAATGCGTGCAAAAGATCGGCTGCGTTTGGACACAGTGCGAATGATTAAAGCCGCAATTCAGCACAAGTCCATTGAGCTGCGCTCAGAAGAGTTGAGTGATGAAGAGGTGCTACAGGTGTTGAATAAGCAAGCCAAGCAATGCAAAGACACTATTGAGATGGCACAGAAGAATGAGCGTCAAGATATACTGGATCAAGCAACCCAAGAACTAGCGATTATCAGTGCCTATTTACCTAAACAGCTCAGTGATGATGAGCTTGAGAGTCTCGTGCGTGAAGCTGTTTCTGAGCATGGGCAGAATAGGGGAGCAGTGATTAAGGCTGTGATGGCTAAAGCTGCTGGTGGCGCAGATGGTAAGCGTATCAATGAATTGGTGTCCAAAATCAACAACGAGTCCAATGGATGAGCGCAAAACCGGCACCTCGCAAAGGTAAGCCTAAGGCATTAATTAATCCTGATAGCTGTACAGGCTGTGAGGTCTGTGTGGCTGTATGCCCTGTGGATTGTATCGATACGATTCCTGGTCCAGAATACCCAGGGCTCAATCCTACTTGTAAAATCGATCAGCCTAAGTGTATTGGCTGTTTCTTGTGTGAAAAAATTTGTCCATGGGAAGCGATTACGATGGTGGCTCCGATGGATCCTCCGCCAAATCCCGAACAGAATTCAGAAAAAGAGTGATTCATATGGAAGCTAATGATGCCCCTAAAGGAGTAGATTCCACTGACAAGGTGGATGCTGTTGAAAAAGAAGTGATCCAGGAAGCACCTAAGGTGCGTATTGAGGATTTTCAAAAAATTCAATTGCGTGTAGGTACGGTTTTAGAAGCTACAGAGCACCCGGATGCCGATCGTTTACTGGTGATGAAGGTAGATTTAGGGGAAGAAAAACCACGCCAGTTAGTTGCGGGTATTAAAAGTCGCTATGCTCCCGAGGATTTAGTGGGTAGGCAGGTTGTTGTTGTGGCAAATTTAAAGCCTGCAAAATTGCGTGGTGTTGAAAGTCAAGGCATGATATTAGCAGCCTCCGATGACGAAGGCGTGAGTATTTTGAATCCAGAAAGACAACTTGCAGCAGGAAGTCCTGTTCGGTAACTCTGATCTCAATGATCTTTAAAAGCATTACCGTCTTACTCGAAGTGTTGTATTTGTCTGCTTTTTGGTTGTTCATTGTGACCGCAATCGTGTTTCTTCGCAAAACAACGCTCTCTCCCATTCCTCTATTTAGGTATCCTGCTGAATTTAAACTCAAGAAAGAGGATATCTCCTTTAAATCACTTGATGGTCTGTCCCTAAAAGGTTGGGTGTTCACCCATGATGTGGGGGTAAAGCCCTGGCTGATACTGTGTCACGGCTTAGAAACACATCGGTCGGATCTTTTGGAAATAGCCTCAGGCCTCTATGATGAAGGGTTTAACATTTTACTTTTTGATTTTAGGGGGCATGGGGAAAGTGAAGGGAGGGTGACTTCTTTTGGGTGGCTTGAGCGCTTAGACCTTTTAGGAGCTTTGGTGTATCTGAGTGGCCAAAAAATGCTGACAGCTGAGCGAGTTGGGGTTGTCGGGTTTTCAATGGGTGCTGCTGTTGCTTTAATGGTTGCTAATGAAGATGAGCGTATAGCTGCAGTAGTTGCTGATGGGAGTTATACCAATTGTTTTGAAGGGTTTAAAGTTTGGCTGTCACAGCGGCCAATCTTAAATAAACTGCGTTTTATAATATTACCTTATTTCTCATGGGTATACAGAATGCGGATGGGAATCTCTCCAAATAAGGTAAATCCTAACGAATCGCATCCCAAGGCGCATTGTGCAAAATTCTTCATTGGGGGCAGTAAGGATGCAGTCTGTCCTGTGGAGCAAACCGAAGCCTTATTTGCCATGGCACGTGAACCCAAAAAATTATGGATTGTGAACAATGCAGGACACACAGATGCGTACCAAAAAGATTCTAAGACTTATACACACAAGGTGGCGCAATTCATGCGCGAACACCTTTAAACTCAGACCCTATATTTAACGTAATGTATATTATAAGACGTTAATAGTGTAGCTAATTTCAGTGATTTGACGTGGGAATACGTGCGGATTGAGTTGATTTGTGCGCTTACAGTTGTATGTGGCTTGTAATTGAGTTCAATGCCGTCAAATGAGCATTTTTCGAGGACGCCGTATTTGAGGCGTTAAATTCTGGGCTACCACCCTACCTGGGCTATTTATCGGGTTTTCCAATAAAGCGTTGAATTTGCTCCATTAGGATGGCTGGTACGACGGGTTTAGTAATATAGGCGTTTGCCCCGGACCGAAGGCCTTCCATTTTAGAGGCTTCATCATTCAAACCACTCATCATAATAATAGGTATGGTTTGTGTTTCTTTTTGTTCTTTAAAATACTCACACAAATAAAATCCGCTGGGACCAGGCATTTTAACGTCTAAGATGATGAGTTCAGGTTTGAAATCTTGAACTTTTTTTAACGCGTGATAACCATTGGATTCGACTGCTACTTCATAACCAAAAAACTGCAAACGGTTGGCTAGTAGCTCGATCAGATTTTTTTCGTCATCCACAAGAAGTATTCTTTTAGCCATCTTTCCCAATTCTGTTGTGAGGCACTGCTTTTGGTTAAAGCATACCTGACTCTATGTTTAAGCGCCTAGTGAAAAACACTGCACAATATATCACCTAATATTATGAGAGGGTGAGCGCAGTTTCTTATAGAGTTCATCAATTTTGATTCGGATATCGGATCGATCCTCATATTTCAAACCATATTCATAATTCTCAATAGCGGCTTGTATCCAGCCTTTGTTGGCGTAGAGGTCCCCTAAATTGAAGGCTGCTTGTGACTGGGTTGGGTCTGTTTTAAGCACATCCAGATAGAGTCTTTCTGCCTGGTCCAAATACCCCTCGTTGTGCAGTTTTATCGCTTCTTTTAAAACAGGTTTATCGGATTCTAAAAAATCAAGAACACTCAAGACTTTTTGAGCTGTAGGATTTTGTGGGATGGGCCCTTCATTATTGAGGTATGCATGCAAAGAATGGATCAATTCAATCCGTTCAGAGTCAATGGGATGTGATCGGAATAAAGGCGATCGAGCAAGCTCCATAGACTCATATCGCTGCTTCTTTTCTGTATATGCCTGTGAGTATTTTTTGCATTTTTCTGAAGTCGTTCCGGATCTTCTACAAATGTCTTGCGCGGCATAGTAACTTTCTTTCAATGCCTGTTCGGCTTTTAATTGCATCTCTTTTTCATATTGCGCTGTTTTGATAAAAAATGAAGCCAGCGCTGAGCTGTTAAAGCCGGCACGATGGGCATAGATCACTCCCAGGACATCGGCTTCCCTTTCATGTTCGCGGGAATAGGCTGGCTCGGCTAAAGCCCTGACCGTATTAATCACTTCTTTTGCAGAATCGCTTTGTGCAACACGCCCTGCAACGAGTGCTGCAAGATTTGTCCACAAAGAGCGCCTTTGTGATCTAGGGTTATGCCCTGCATTCAAATGGGCTAATTCATGAGCGAGCACGCCAGCTAGAATGTCGTCACTTTCTGACTCCTGAATAAGCCCTGTATTCACATAGATAAAAGCACCTCCAGTCACAAAGGCGTTTAAACTTTCATCTTCAAGAATGCGCACTACAGGAGTCATTGTTGGATTGTGTGACACCTCAATGAGTTGAAGAACTAGTGGATAAACTCGGCTGTATAAGCGGTCAGTAGTTACAATCGTATATTCAGATAAGATGAGTTCATCGGCTTGTTCTGCTTGACGGAACTGGTTTGGAGAAATTCCGTTAACCAATTCGGTTTGAAGTGCCATAGGGTGTATATCTAATTGTGTTTTCATTTGGGTTGCTAAAGAGGCACACCCTGTTAAAACAAAACATAATGAATAAGCTATCAGTTTTCGCATGAGCTGTTCGATCGCCTTTTTCGTCGAGCTTTTTGTTTTCGCGACTTGTTTATTTTGATTTGTTTTGCTGTCTTTACTCCTAACTGTTCTTGTACGGCTTCGATGAGTTTTCGTCTAGCAAAAAAGCGGTTAAGTCCCTGTGTCCTTTCCTTATCATACTTGACTTCTAATTTAGTGGGTAAATGTTTTAGAACCACACAAGTAGCTACTTTGTTGGCGTTTTGTCCACCAGGGCCGGAACTGCGAATGAACTTTTCTTCTAAGTCTTCTTCATGAATGCCGACGGCCTTCATTTGGGTATAAAGCTCTTCGCGTTTCTTTTCAGTAACTGGAAAATTTTTCATCAGTATCGACACCAGGTTGGACGGAATTCATTTAATGAGCTGTGGGTAACTTGAACGATCTCACTGCCATCTCGTCGCATCCTAAAAATATCGTAGTTCCCATTTCGGTTAGAGTGAAATAAAATCCACTGGCTATTACCGGCCCAGCTAGGATATCCATTTAAGCCTATACCTTGCGTTAAATTGGTGATGCTCCCACCGATGCTATCAGCAAGATAGACGTCAGATTGTTGTTCAAAGCCAACGCTATCCGAGGATTCAAATATGACCCACTGCCCGTCTGGAGACCATTTAGCATTTTTTTGTAGTCCTGGCAATTCAATGAAAGGTTGGGCTTGTGTCCCGTCGGTTTTCATTCGGTAAATATTACCTGGATCACTTGAGGGGCTAGTAGTGGATGTGTAGAGTATCCACTCTCCTTGGCGATGCCATGTGGGTGTCTCTTCCCAAGTATGATTGAAAGTCAATCGCTGAAACAAAGTGTCTTGAGGCGCTTTCACAACTAGCTCATAATTTTTTTCTTCAGTGGTTTTAAACCATTTGATCCAATCAGGTGTGAAGTCCGCTGACCATGCGATATTTCCCTGGTGCGTCCAAGTAGGGGTAAGATCCCTGCCCTTGTTATTTTGTACCACCTTAGGGCGAATATGGCGCAAATTCAGGGTCCAAACATCCCAGTCCCATTTATCCTCAGCTGCCGAGATGTAGACGATTTCAGAAGACGTCGGTGAGCATTGAGCAAAATCATCAAGAATATGATTGTCTGTAAGTTGTTTGAGTCGTTTGCCTGAATCAACCAAAGCATATAAATCATTACGGTGTGAAGGCAGGTAATCGCCAATTGTGAACACAATTTGGCCTTCAGGTAAAAGATCCTCTGAAGAGTTAGCGGCTTGACACAGATTTGACCCGATCAGGAAAAGTACAGAAATAAGTAATGCGCGTTTATTCTTCATCAAATTCCTTAGATAAAAAAAATCCTGCGTCGGTATTCGGCGCAGGATTTTTACTGACAACTTACCTAACAAGTTAGGAGGTTAGGAATGATTCAAGATGTTCTTGGTCTGCGTTGTCTAATTCCTCAAAAGCCAATCCAACATCCACTAAACCATTTTGCTCTTGTCCTCGCCAAACAACCGTTCCATTAGTGCTGATTGCACGACGTCTTCCTGGCAGGGATAATTTTAGCCCCAAACTGTCCTGCTTGATGCGGTCAGCTGGAAGAAAAGCACGCGCGCCGTTAGGCCCAACGTCCTTCAATTTCCCACGTAAGAATTTACCTGAAGCGTCTTTAGCACTGATTTTAACTTTGGAGCTCATGGTTTCTGGTACTTCTATCCGTTGCTGAGTTCTGCGTTCTGAGCCTGGCCAGTCATTAGGAATGCCTTCAAGGACCGTTTCAACACCAAACGATACCATTTGTCGCTGAATATGCTCGCGTAGTCCACGCTCTTCTTCCAATTGCTGTTCCAGTTCTGCTCTAAGTGCACGCTCTTCTCCTAAGTACCAATTCGCCTGGTCTCGATCTTTAACGGCATTTTCTAAGGCCACAAGAGTTTCAGTGTTCATTTGCTCGACAGCGCCTTCTTTTAATTCGGCTACCGATTTTTCACTGATCTTCAGTTGCGACTTAATTTCCTTAATATTCTGTAGGAGTTCTTTGATCCGCTTCTCTGCCAAATCACGTTCGTTACAGGCGCGTTCAAATTGTTTGGCTACCTGACCTCTTTGTTCTTTCTCTGAAGCCAGTCTTTCTGCAGCTGTTACATTGTACGCATTCAATCGCTTAATTTTTTCTGTGAGTTGCGTGTGACGTTCTTGTTGCGAATTTAATCTTTCGTTTAAGCCCTTGAGTTGTTCTTCAAGATGCTTAGCTTTTTTATGCTCAACATGCAATTGTTTTGCTGATATTCCCAATGCTTTTTGGAATTCACTCTTGGACGCTTCAAGCGCTTGAGTTTTGGTTTCTAAATCATGTTTGAATAGCGATTCTTGTGCCTGACGCTGTTCGCGTTCGACATTGAGTATACGTTCTGCTTTTTTCCATCGGTCTTGTGCTATTTGAGTTTTCTTCATCCAGATATCTCGTTCATGCGTACTTTT
>JAJDCC010000002.1 GCA_029261015.1 Candidatus Omnitrophota bacterium
GGTCTCCTCTGTATAGCTGTGTTAAAGAGAGCGCATAGAGTGTGTTTTCAGTTGCAAGCTCGATATCTATCCAAGGAGATGTTGTTTTGGGTGCGTTGAGTTTTTGCCAATGCCCCTGGGAAGATAGTGCCCACAAATCAGTTAAAGTGGCTGCGATGATTGTTTGGTTGATGTGTGTGAGTTGTTGGCAACTGTCATTTTGAATCGGTGTAGTTGAAATGAGTTGGTTTTGGGTATCGAAGGTAAACAATCCATTTGAGGTGCACAGAATCAGTGTTGATGCATTATCAGGAATAAAGATCACATCACTCAGTAGGGTTTCACTGGGCAGTCGGTAAAGTTCTTTCCAAGTGGATCCAGCATCGGTTGTATAAAATACGCTGCGTTCATTGGCTGTAGCCCAGGTGATTTTGTGTTGAGGATGAATCCGGACGGTGTGCAGGTTTGCTATTTCTAATACCAGGGAAGCTAAAATCACAATGAATTTCATGCGAACACCTGATCGAGCAGTCTGTCATAAGGGCGAATAAGGTCTAAGTAGGACGAATACAGTTGTGTTCTTTTTTGCTGTTGTGAGCTTAGCTGAAGATAAACCGGTGAGGGTTCAATGACTAAGGGACAATCAGCGCCTGCATAGTAGGCATAACTTGACCAGGGGTATTGAGCAGGGGCATCGGCTAAGCCTCGTTGTACGGGTTGACGTTCGATGTAGCGACCACATTCAAGTAATTGATCTTCACCGTTGATCGGCAGGGTTTGGTAACGGCCACTGAACAGGTGTCCTTTAAAAGTGTATTTGCGCTGATAGTAGTAGAAATAACGTTGGTTTTGCACCCGAATGAATTGCGAAAAACTGGCACGATCAATGAGATGGATGAGTAAGTGGATTTGATTCGGCAATAAACAAAAATGAATAAGAGAAAACTCGCGCCCGTGGTGTTTGTGGCAAATTTTGAATAACTGGATGTATTGTTGGTAGTCTTCGGAAGATTGGAAGAGAGGCTGCATCCCTTTAATGAGCACATGGTAGTACTGGTTTTCCTCAAGCAAGTGTGGAGCACGTGGCATTGATAACCTCGTCGTCCCTACAATAGGACTTAATCTGCTTGGGTGAGGAAGCAAGTATTGCAACTTTTGTTCTTATTATTAAATCAGAAACAGGGAGATTAAGTCAATAAAAATTTTCAGTATCTGAAAAATTCTTGACCCAAGGCTCAGTATCGATAAGTGTTTTTGCTGAAATTACATGTTATTATATTTAGTCACATTGCTATTTAAAATACCCAGTTGAGGATTAGTAGTGAACCCAGATAAAGGTAATCACTTGGGCGTCCGAATAAAAGCCATGGGGCTCTCCGCCCTGGGGGCCATTGTCATTATGGCCATTGCGGGTACATTTTTTACCTACTATGGCAAATCGCTTACCTATCAACTCAACTTTGATCGCCTCCAATCCATTGTGCGTGGTTTTGCGCACACCGCAGAATATGGGCTTGTGACTGATAGTCATGAGGTGCTAGAAGCCACCATAGACAGTGCTTTTCTTGAAAAAGATGTTATGGGTGCCGCTGTTTTAAATACACAGAATGAGTGGGTCGATGCGCATGGTGTTCTTGCTTCTGATGAAGCCTTCAAAGCCGCAATCGCTAAAAATATAGAAGCTTTGCCCTCAACGTTAGGCGCCCAATTGGTGTGGGGCGGTATGCAGCAAGACAAGGTCGTACTCAGTTATCCCATCATGAGTTCTGCAGAATTTAAGGAAAGATCTCTTTTTTTAGACAATCCCGAAACAGATACGGAACTGATTGGTCATGCTGTAATAGTTTTTGACACCCTAAGGCTTAAAGCGAGTTTGAATAAAGTGCAATGGGTGATTGCCGGTGTGTTTAATTTCTTGCTGGTACTTATGGTTTTGGGTGCTTTTTTACTTTCTAATATGTTGGTAAAACGAATCAATTTATTACTGAATGCGATGAAAGCATTACGCGAAGGGGATTTGAGCGTACGCGTTTCGATTCAGAGTAACGATGAAATTGAAAACTTAGCAGAGAATTTTAATGAGATGGCTGAGGATTTACAGTTAACCACTGTGTCTAAAGGCTATGTCGATCAGGTCATCAGTTCTATGCAAGATGCGCTTATTGTTTTAGACCCGCAGCTCATCATCCAAACCGTCAATGAATCCACTTGCCAACTTTTAGGCTACGCCGAATACGAAATCATCGGTATGCCGGTTGAAAGTATCTTTTCAGCAGACCTTAAAAGCCAACTCTTTTTAGATCAGATTCGCAAACAGGAAGCAGATGGTAAACACACCGATGTTTTGCTCAGAACGAGTCGTGGAAACATGGTGGAAGTGACGATATCCAATGCGCTGATGAAAACAGGCAGGACGATTTATGGGACGGTGTGTGTTGCCCAAGATATCACTCAGCGCAAACAGTTTGAACGAGCTCTTCAGGAAGCTATTGAAAGCGCCCAAACAGCCACACAACTCAAAAGTGAGTTTCTTGCCAACATGAGTCATGAAATCCGCACGCCTATGAATGCGGTGATTGGGATGACGGGACTTTTATTGGATTCCAAACTGGATGGAGAACAGCGTGATTTTGTTGAGACGATTCGATATAGCGGTGAGTCTCTCTTAGGCATCATTAATGACATTTTAGACTTCTCTAAAATCGAAGCAGGAAAGCTTGATTTAGAAATGAAGCCTTTTGATTTAAGACACTGTGTGGAGAGTGCTATTGATATTACCGCCAGTGCTGCAGTAGGTAAGGGGATTGATTTATTGTTTTATATTGAGTCGCAAGTGCCCAACACAATCATTGGAGATGAAACACGTTTTCGACAAATTTTAGTGAACTTGCTTAACAATGCGATTAAATTTACCAGCCAGGGCGAAGTTGTTTTGACAGTGGATACCCAACCGGGCGATGGCAATATTCGCCATGTGAGGGTGTCTGTTCGCGATACGGGTATTGGTATTCCTGAGGATAAATTAGGCAGTTTGTTTCAGTCCTTTTCGCAGGTGGATAGTTCGACAACGCGTCAGTATGGGGGTACAGGCCTGGGTCTTTCAATATGCCGCAATCTAGTGGAATTGATGGGGGGACAGCTGAGCGTTTCGAGTAAGGTAGGGCAAGGATCTGATTTTAATTTTGAAATTCCGGTCGAAGTTGCTTCAGATGAACGCATTCGACCTTATCAGAATGGCACACAGGAAGACTTGTCTGATAAGCAGGTGTTGCTAGTCGATGATAACCAAACTAATTTGAAGATTTTAGAAAAACAGTTAGGTTCTTGGGGCTTAAAAACAACGCGTACATCTTCGGGGCAAGAGGCCATTGATGCTATTCAATCGGGGGCACTTTATGATTTGATAGTGATGGATATGCAAATGCCCGGTATGGATGGATTAGAGACATCGCATAAAATTAAAGACATCGACTCTGCTAAAGCAGTGCCCATTTTATTGATCAGTTCTTTGGGTGTTCATCTAGAGAAGGCAGAAGATGTGTTTGTGGCGCAGATCAGCAAGCCTGTAAAGCCTTCGCAATTGATTGATCAGTTGTTGGTGATTTTCTCTAAAGATTTATATCAAGAAGCAGAGAGGACGCCAAAAAAATCCAGTAAGTTTAACGCTATTAAATCGGGCAAAATTTTGGTCACTGAAGATAATGGTGTGAATCAAAAAGTCATCAGTTTGATGCTCAAGAAATTGGGTTTTGATGTGGCTATTGCCAATAATGGTCAAGAAGCTATTGATGCCTTAAACCGTGATGAATATGCGCTTGTTTTGATGGACTGCCAGATGCCGGTATTAGATGGCTACCAGGCTACGGCGCGAATACGCAAACTTCCAGTAGAATGGTCCAAAATCCCGATTGTTGCCATGACCGCACATGCCATGCAGGGCGATCGAGAAAAATGTCTAGCGGCAGGTATGGATGATTATATTACCAAGCCAGTTAAGTCGGATATTCTGCAACGCGTTCTCAATAAATGGATTAGCGAAGACGGTCATTCTAAAGATTAGTGTGACGTTGTTTTTTGTTGTCGCTCCCTAAAAATTTACAACAAACCCCTACATTAAACTAAATTACCTTGCTGTATTTACAAATATCACCTATCTCGCTAAGCTACTAAAAGTTATCTGAAAGCCGCAAAAAGGAGATAGGAATGCGCGTTTATGGTTTGTTATTAGCAATCACATTGCTAGGGGGCGTGATGCCAATGGTTGAAGCAGCCATTGAGTTAGATGAGCATCAGTTTGATGTAGGAACCGAAGTGTACTACTACAATTACGAAGAATCCAATTTCATGGAGCAGGATGGTGCTTTTTTTGGCATCACCTCTACGTATGAATACCACAATGAGTGGGTGGCTCACTTGGATGGGCGATTGGCGTTTGGTTCACTGGACTACACATCGCAAGGAACCGGTACGTTGAGTGATGTGGATAACTACGTATTTGAAGGGCGTGGTTGGCTGGGTTGGGATATTCCTGTATCGGATACGATTGTCGTGACCCCTTTTGCGGGTTTAGGTTATCGCTATCTCAATAGTGACTCTGCAGGTCAAGTGACCACTACAGGGCACTTAGGCTACGAGCGTGAATCCCAGTATATATACAGCCCCATTGGTGTTACGGCTAAAGCGCAGATTGATTCTGTGTGGTCAGCAAACCTAACGGGTGAATTTGATATTTTTTGGGACGGGACACAACAAAGCAATTTTTCTGAGATCATCGGTGGGTTGAATGATCTTGAAAATGATCAAGAAGATGGTTATGGTTTGCGCGCTTCTCTGGATGTTGAGCGCAAGGGCGAAACGTTTGATGTGATCATCAACACGTTTGTGCGTTACTGGAACATCGATGAGTCTAATTTAGCTCCCATTAACTTTATGGGTAATACCGTAGCTCTAGGGTTTGAACCTCAAAATGAGACTGTTGAAGCAGGTGGAGGCGTAACCCTTCGCTTCTAATCATTGACAGTCAGTGGGTGCCGCGCGTTTCTGCAATTTCTGTGGGTGAGGGGGAACGCGCGGTTTTTTTGTCTAAAAAGTGAAAACTGGGTGATTCTGTCATTTAAGCTGCCTGTACTTCGGCATAATCTCGAGTGGATCTCATGGCCTTAGGGAGTTTCGTTGCAATGACAGTATTAGCACTGCGGCAGCGTGGTACATCAATGGGGATGTGCTGTAACAGCAAAATGATCGGGTTGGCCAGAATCGTTGTCCAGCGCAAATACCAGCGGCTTATCAGGAGTTCGTAGGTGATCCACCCCCAAGTGTGAAAGAAATTAAGGCCACTTCCAGATTCTGTAACTTCAAAACCACGTTCTTTAAAGAGACGACGTAAACCCTCTTCAGTAAAGCGTATGAAATCACCTGGATCATCATGCACAGGTTGCATGAAAGGGACGCTACAAATCATGGTGCCACCTGTTTTGAGTACCCGCTGTAACTCATCTACGCAGCGACATGAATTAGGAATGT
Organism: Candidatus Omnitrophota bacterium; assembly: GCA_029261015.1. GTDB lineage: Bacteria > Omnitrophota > Gorgyraeia > Aquiviventales > Aquiviventaceae > JAJDCC01. Next base: position 5,503 of record JAJDCC010000002.1, read on the forward strand.
GTTCCAGTACAGCGATATTGAGGATGGTGTCGAAGGTTTCATCTTTGAAGGGAATGTGGTGTAGATCAGCAACCACATCGGGTTTTTTAAAGCGCGCCAAATCAATGCCAATCATCTGATCGCCCATTTTGACATCACGCAAACCACTGCCAGCATTCAATACAAGGCCTTGGGCATATTTACTAAAAACATCAATACCAGGATCAGCAAAAGGTCTATCCCAGCAGATTGAAATCACTTTTCTTGCAAACCGCTTGAACGGCTTTAACCACTTCCATTGGGGTAG
>JAJDCC010000011.1 GCA_029261015.1 Candidatus Omnitrophota bacterium
ACGTCGTACATCGGCGGTTGATGATTTAAAAACCGTGGCTATTTCGCGGTTGTTCTTAGATAATTTCCCACACATCAAAGCCTACTGGGTAACGATGGGTGAAGAAAGTGCCTCCATTGCTTTGCACTATGGTGCCGATGATATGGACGGCACGATTGGTGAGGAACGCATTATGCACGCCGCAGAAGCGGAATCTCCTGTAAGTCTGACACGAAACAGACTGGTTGAAATGATCACTGAAGCCGGTGGTTTGCCGGTAGAACGGAATGCTCTTTATGACACAATCCACATCCACGAAAACCCTGCGCATAGCGAAAGTCCCGTTTCTTAATTGCGCGCCATTTTTTTATGGTATGAATTCGACCGAGCGTTTGGAATTGAATGAATTCATTCCACGCGAGTTTGCTGCAAAGACGGATTCTGATGAATTAATCGCAGGGCCCATGCCCTTTGTTGATTATCTTCGGAGACAAGATCAGTTTGAACGTTTAGGGCACTTTGGTATTGCAACACGCGGTCGAGCACATAGCACCATTTTGTTTTCACAAATTCCCATTCGACAATTAGACGGTCAGGATATTTATATCAGTCCGCAAACATCGACTACCGTATGTATGCTGCGTTTGATTTTAGAAGACCGTTATCGATTAGAAAATATTAACTATTCGCGCGCTAATCGTGAAGGTGCGCGTTCTCAATTATTGATTGGCGATGAAGCGATCCGTTTTCAAGCTGCAGATAAAACCTATCCTTATGAATTCGATATGGGCTTTGAATGGTGGATGTGGCAGCACACGCCCGCAATTTTTGCGGTTTGGGTGGTGCGTAAAGATTTGGATGCTGATGATAAGAAACGCATTGAGTCGCATGTGGCTAAATCTTTAGCAGTCAACACCGGACGTTTTGCTGAGATCGCAGAGCAGTATGCTAAGGACTTGCCGATGACAGCTGAGGCCATTGAGCGTTATTTATCGAGTTTTGTGTATCGTTTTGGCCCACAAGAAATTGAAGGCATGGAACGATTTGAAGCTTTGTTAAAGAAGCGTGATTTGCTCAGTTGGGACCCAGTTTAGTTTTTGCTAAGCCATAAACTTTGGAGAAAAGATGGCGATTATTTCTGAAAGAATCGAGGAGAAAGTACTTACGGATGCGCGCTTGTCACGTGAAGAAGGGCTGTGGCTTTGGCAAAAAGCAGACCTTTTGGAATTAGCGCGCCTTGCCAATATTGTCCGTTACCGCAAGAATCCTAAAAAACAGGTTAGTTTTGTGGTCGATTCGAATCCTAACTACACCAATATTTGTGTGACCGATTGTGTGTTCTGTGCGTTTTATCGTAGCCCAGGTGACACTAAAGAAGGCTACTTGTTGACTGTGCCTCAGGTGATGGAGATCATTCAGAAATCTGTTGATCAAGGTGCGACAACCATTTTATTGCAGGGTGGACACAACCCCGATGTCCCGTTGAGTTATTATTTGATGCTGATCAGTGAGACGCGTAAGCGTTTTCCTCAAGTGACACCACACTTTTTTACGGCTTCTGAAATCACCATGATGACTAAAGTTTCTAAGCTGACGATGCCTGAAGTGCTGACAAAGTTGAAAGAGGCAGGGCAATTTACTTTGCCCGGTGGGGGGGCTGAGATTTTATCAGACCGTATCCGTAAACGCTTGGCTAAGAATAAAGGCGGCGCTGAAGCTTGGTTATCGGTACATCGTGAGGCGCATAAACAAGGTTTTCGTTCGACAGCAACCATGATGTTTGGGCACATTGAAGAAGACGAAGACATTATGGAGCACATGGACAATATTCGTGACCTGCAAGATGAAACGCAGGGATTTACCGCTTTTGTCCCATGGAGCTTTAAGCCAGGAAATACTCCTTTGAATAAACACATCAAGCAACACGCTGGGATTACGCGCTACTTAAGAATGCTGGCGTTTTCACGTGTGTATTTGGATAATTTTGATCACATTCAGGCGTCATGGTTCTCCGAAGGCAAACAGGCAGGGCAAATTGCGTTGCAGTTTGGCGCTGATGATTTTGGCGGAACCTTATTTGAAGAGAATGTGCACGCTGCTACTGACTTCATTAACAAGACCTCAGTTGAAGAAGTGATCACCTTGATTCATGAGTCGGGGTTTGATGCGGTTCAGCGGACAACGACCTATGACATCCTCAATACTTTCGAGCGTAAAACGCAAGAGCAGGTAGCTTGATGCCCGCCACATCCACAGCCATTGATTGGGCTGATTTTGTGAAGAAGTCCTTAGCCGGCGAAGCTTTGTCGCGCGTAGAGGCACAAACAATCCTTGATATTGACGATTCACAAGTGTTGACAGCGCTGCAGGCAGCGTATCAAGTGCGCCAAGTAACGTTTGGCAATCGCGTAAAAGTGTGTTTACTACAGAATGCACGCAGTGGTTTATGCCCAGAAGATTGTGGTTATTGCTCACAGTCTAATATCTCCAAAGCACCTATTGAAAAATACGGCATGCTTTCTGAAGAAGAGTTGCTAGAAGGTGCGCGTAAGGCTAAAGAAGCAGGAGCTAAACGCTATTGCATGGTCACCAGCGCGCGTGGGCCTTCTAAACATGACATTGACCATCTCTGCCAAGTTACGCGCAACATCAAATCCAAATACGATTTAGAAATTTGTGTATCGCTGGGTATTTTAGATCAACCACAAGCTGAGCAATTAAAGGATTCAGGGGTGGGTTGGGTTAATCATAACTTGAACACCAGCGAACGTTTCTATCCTGAAATTTGTTCAACGCACACTTATCAAGACCGCATCAATACGGTTCAGGCTGTGCAAAAAGCCGGCATGATGACGTGTTCTGGTGGCATCATTGGGATGGGTGAAACGGATCAGGATCTCTTAGATTTTGCTTATGCCGCACGCGAGTTAAAACTCGATTCGATTCCAATCAACTTTTTACATCCCATTAAAGGCACACCTCTTGAAGGCAGTGCGCGGCTTAAACCCATGAAATGTTTAAAGGTTTTGTGTTTGTTTCGTTTTCTCAATCCCAAGAGCGAAATTCGAGCAGCTGGTGGACGCGAAGTGAATTTGCGTGCATTGCAACCTTTAGCACTGTATGCAGCCAATTCGATTTTTGTTGAAGGTTACTTAACGACTTCGGGCCAGAAGATGGAAGAAGCCCACCAGATGATTAAAGATATGGGTTTTGAGATAGAGAGTACTGAGAGTGTTGTTTAAGACAACGGAGAGCTGATGCGTTGGATTGTGAACGCTTTAGGTGAAGATCGTCCCGGAATCGTGGCTGGTGTCACCAAAGTGCTTTTTGATTTAGGGTGCAACTTAGAAGATTCAGCAATGTCGCGACTTGAAGGTGAGTTTGCGATCATGCTGATTTTTAGCACGCCTAAGGGGGTGAAAGACACACACCTTGAAGAAGCTTTTGAGCCGGTTGCGCACAAATTAGAACTCTCGATATTCTTAAAACAGCTCAATGCGCGTGAATCGCGTAGTCCCAAAACAAAGCCTCAATATGCTATTTCGGTATACGGGGCAGACCATCCCGGAATCGTGTATGAGCTCACCAAATCTTTAGCAGCAGCTAAAGTGAATGTGACGGACTTATCAACGCACCGCACTCAAGCATCAGGGCGCAAGAAGGCTTTGTATATGCTTTTAGTGTCGGTTGAGTTGCCAAGAGGGCTCAAAGAAGCCGCATTGAATCAACGGTTGAAGCGTTTAGCCAAAAAGCTGGGTGTTGAAGTGACTCTACGCGCTGAAGACGCTGATTTACTTTAAGGCCTATGAAAGCGTTGAAGGTTGTCCATTTTCCAGATCCTCTCCTTAAGCAACAAACAAAACCGCTCAAAAAGCTCACATCAGCACATCAGCAATTGATTGATGCTATGCTCAAGGCCATGCGCAAGTTTCCGCATTGTGTGGGTATAGCCGCTCCCCAAGTAGGATACAGTTTGCCTATTGCGGTGATGAATTCTGCGTTGAATCCAAAAGGTAAAAAAGATAAGACTCACGGTGAGATTGTATTGATCAACCCACGTATCACGGCATTTTCAGGCAAGGCTTCCATT
>JAJDCC010000101.1 GCA_029261015.1 Candidatus Omnitrophota bacterium
GTTAACACGATTAGTGGTAAAGCAAATTCAAGCCGGAAAGTAATCAGGCTGACCGAAGAGGTATTTTATGGCGCATAAAGCAGGTGCTGGATCAACAAAAAACGGTCGCGATAGTAAGTCAAAGCGCTTAGGTGTTAAGCGTTTTGCAGGACAGTATGTTCCGGCTGGTTCGATTATTGTTCGTCAGCGTGGCACCGTATTCAAACCGGGTGTGAATGTTGGAGTGGGTGGAGACTGGACTTTGTACGCAAAGGTTGATGGATTGGTAAGATTTCCTAAGCCGCGTATGGTGAGTATCGAGCCTGCAGCAGCTTAGATTTTAATTTTTATCATTACAGACTGTGTGAGACGCTGCACTTTTAGTGCGGCGTTTTACTCGTTTTACAGGAGTTAATTTTTATCCATGTGGTTTGTCGATCAAGCGACACTTAATGTGAAAGCCGGTGATGGTGGGCGTGGTTGTGTCGCCTATGCTCAACCTCCTTATACACGTTCTCCTTATCCTGATGGTGGCAACGGTGGCAATGGTGGCTCAATCATTCTCGAGGCAGATCATAACCTATCCACATTATTAGATTTTCACTATCGCCATGAGTTTAAAGCCCAACGGGGTGCGCATGGTGGAGGCAACAACAAAACAGGGCGTTGCGGCGAAGACACTATCCTTAAAGTGCCCATAGGAACGCTTATTATCGATTTAGACCAAGACTGCGTGGTTAAAGATTTGCAAAAGCATGGCGAAAAAATTCAAGTCGTTCAAGGCGGGCGCGGTGGAATTGGCAATGCCAATGCGGATGAAGCCATTGATCCTATAGAGGGTGAGCAGCGACGATTACGCTTAGAATTGAAGTTGATTGCAGATGTAGGATTTATTGGTTTGCCGAATGCAGGCAAGTCTTCTATGTTGAGTCGGCTTTCTACTGCGCGGCCCAAAGTGGCCGGTTATCCCTTCACCACTCGGTATCCCGTTTTGGGTATTGTTCACCCTGCCGGACGTGACGCTTTTACTGCTTGTGACATTCCCGGATTGATTGAAGGCGCTTCAGAAGGTAAAGGTTTAGGTTTGCGATTTTTGAGACATATTGAGCGAACCAGTGTGTTGGTGCACATGATTGATATGGCTGGAACCGAGGGGGTAGACCCGGTGGTAGCCTATAGACAAATCAATCAGGAGCTTGAAGCTTACAGTCCTGTGTTAAAAGCCAAGACGCAATTGATTGTAGCGAATAAAATGGATTTACCTGATGCGCAAGAACAGTTAGACCGTTTTAAGAAGGCGATTCAAAAACCCATTTTGCCCATATCTTGTGTTACCGGTGCGGGTGTGCCTGAATTTCTGCATGCGATCTGCGATGTGTTGGCAAGCTTACAAAAAAAGGATGCGTTGAATGAGCACTAAGACGATACAGCGGTATGTCGTTAAAGTGGGGACCAGTGTGTTAACCGATGACCGTGGTCGGCTATTAAAAACACGTCTCAACCATTTGGTAGCTCAAATCAGTGAAGCCACAAAAGAACATGCTTTTCCGGTGATTGTATCCTCAGGGGCTATAGCTTGTGGAATGTCTGAGTTAAGTTTAACACAACGCCCTAGATCTTTAGCTCAATTACAAGCGTGCGCAGCTATTGGGCAAGTGGTGTTGATGCAGTATTATGCTAAAGCTTTTGCAAAACACGGATTAACCGTCGCTCAGGTATTGCTGACCCAGGATGATTTGTCGAATCCCGATCGATTTCAGAATGCTAAGCAGACTCTTTTAGCTTTATTGCAACGAGGTGTGATTCCTATCATCAATGAAAATGATACGGTAGCCGTTGATGAGATTGCATTCGGAGACAATGATCGATTGGCCGCTTTAGTGTCTGGAGCTGTGGATGCGCAGCTTTTAGTGATGTTGTCAGATGTTGAAGGTTTTCTTAAAGAGGGGCAATTGATCGAAAAAATTGAAGCCTTGAATGATGAGCATTTCAATGCGGTGCATGCCACTAAGCGAGCGACAACTAAAGGGGGAATGCGTTCCAAACTTGAGGCTGCGCAAATTGTTGGTCATAATGGTATCCCTATGGTCCTTGCTAGTGGTAAACGCAAAAATGTTTTAGCCAATGTCTTATCAGGAAATTCTATAGGCACTCTATTTGTGCCGCCAGCCGATCGTTTGAGCGCTAAAAAATGGTGGATTGCTTTTTCATTGCGTAAGCCCAAAGGTACGATCATTATTGATGAAGGAGCAGAGGACGCCTTACTGAAACGGGGAAAAAGTTTGTTGGCTTCGGGGGTACTGCAAGTTCAAGGGCGTTTTGATGAGCATGCTTGTATTGCGATTACCAATCAGCGTAATCAAGAATTAGCCCGTGGGGTGACGAATTATCCCTCAGGGGATTTGCGGAAAATCTGTGGTTTGAAAAGTAAGGAAATCGAAAACACTTTGGGCATGAGTAATCCTCCTGAAGTGATTCATCGAGACCATATGGTCTTTGCTGGGATAAAACAATGAACACAATATCAGTGGAAAAACAGGTCATTGAAGTTGTCAAAGCGGCTAAAGCATCGACACGCCGTTTGGTGCAATTGAGTACTGAACAGAAAAATGCGGCGCTAGAAGCGATAGCTCAAGCCATTGAAACTCAGGCAGACGCGATCATCGCAGCCAATGCATTAGATGTGAAGGATGCCCAAGCGAAAGGGCTTTCAAAGGCTTTGGTGGATCGACTGACATTAAATGAACAGCGTATCCAAGGAATGGTAGCTTCGGTACGTGCAGTTATTCAGTTACCTGACCCTGTTGGAGAGGTGCTTCGGACGATTGAAAGGCCCAATGGATTATCTATCCATAAAGTGCGCGTGCCTTTGGGTGTTATAGGCATCATTTATGAATCACGACCTAATGTGACCTGTGATTGTGCAGCCCTTTGTTTGAAAAGTGGAAATGCTGTTGTTTTGCGTGGTGGGTCTGAATCTTTTCGTTCTAATCAAGCGATTCATCAAGTGATCCAAAGTGCTTTAGCCAATACCGATGTACCCCAAGCCGCCGTGACATTAGTGCCGGTTAAAGAACGTGCTGGTGTTGATTGTATGCTGGGACTTGTGGGGTTGATTGATATCATTATTCCTCGAGGGGGAGAGTCTCTCATCCGCAAAATCAGTGCTGATTCTAAGATTCCAGTCATCAAACATGCTAAAGGGGTTTGTCACACCTATGTCGATTCAGATGCAGATTTGGCGATGGCAAAATCGATAGCGGTCAATGCTAAGTGCCAACGTCCAGGTGTGTGCAATGCCATGGAAACCCTTTTAGTGCACCAAGATATAGCCAAGGCTTATTTGCTTGAGTTAGCAGAAGCACTCAAAGCGTTTAATGTGGAGATTCGGGGTTGTGATAGAACTCAAGCCATTTTAGCTGATGCGAAAGCCGCCACTGAGGCTGATTGGGATACAGAATATTTGGATATGATTTTGGCTATTCGTATTGTGGATTCTTTAGAGTCGGCGGTAGACCATATTCAGCAGTATGGTTCTGGGCACTCTGAAGCGATCATCAATCAAAAGCAATCGACTGCCCAGGCCTTTTTAAGGGATGTAGATGCAGCAGCTGTTTATGTGAATGCTTCTACACGGTTTACTGATGGTTATGAATTCGGTTTAGGTGCAGAAATGGGCATTAGCACGGATCGTTTGCATGCGCGTGGTCCAGTGGCTTTGGAAGAACTGACGACCTATAAGTATATTGTTTATGGCACAGGGCAAATCAAAGAGTGAATCCAAAACGTCGATCAGAAAAAATAGGTTTATTCGGTGGTTCATTTGACCCCATTCACTTGGGGCATCTTCTTTTTGCCCAAACAGCACTAGAGCAGTTGAAATTAGATCGAATTGTTTTTGTCCCTGCACAAACACCTCCGCATAAAGTGCGAAAAAAAATGACAGAAGGTGCGGTGCGTCTGGATTTGATTCGCAGAGCGATTCGCAGCAATCCTCGATTTTCTGTATCGCCTATCGAATTGAATCGTTCAGGAAAATCTTATACGCTGGATACCTTGGAGCAACTCTCTAAGCGGTATGCTACAGCCAAATGGACCCTTTTGATGGGACGTGATTTGCTCAGTGTGCCTTGGAAGGGGTGGGAGAAAATCAAACAATTAGCTCAGGTTGTTATTTTAGATCGAGATCAGAACTCTTATGCGGATAAAAAACAATCGAGCTCATTAAGTTTAGAGGGGGTTCGGTACTTGTCGATGCCGAGTATAGAAATTTCATCCTCTCAAATCAGAAAACGTGTAGGGGCTGGAAAGTCGATTCAGTATTGGGTGCCATCTGCGGTTGTTAAACGTATAGATGATTTAGGTTTGTATCAAAAAGAGCGCCGATGATCAGGGCTATCGAAAGAAAGCCTGATGGCATTTTAGATTGTGATGTCAAGCCGGATGCATTCGCTTCAATTCTTGAACAGAGAGACCATTTGCTTTGGGTGGATATTTCAGAGCCGGAGGATGAAGAAGTTGAAGTCTTACTCAATGCTTTTGGTTTGCATCCTTTAACTATTGAAGACTGCATTATGCCTAATGTGCGGTCGAAGCTTGAACAGTTCAGTAATTATTTGTTCATTGTCATGCAAGGGATCAAACGGTGTCAGTCTGGTGATTTGAAGCATGTAGAGTTAGATATTTGTTTGGGTAGCAATTTTCTTGTGACAGTACACGATGATCCCATACCGAGTTTGGATGATGATTGGAAGCGTGTGACGCGAAAATCACCCATTTGCACCCGCGGGCCTGATTTTTTGTTCTACTCGATTGCGGATTCACTCATCGACAGCTATTTTCCGTTACTAGAAGCTGTAGATGCGCGTGTCGATCGTTTGGAAAATAAACTGTTGGTTGAGTCTGGCCCTGAGACATTGCAGGAATTGTTTAATGTGTATAACGAACTCATGATTTTGCGTCGTACATTAGCACCACATCGTGAGATTTTGAACCGCATTAATCGACGTGAAGATTTGCCTTTAATCAGTCCAGCCAATGCGGTTTATTTTAGAGATATTTATGATCACTTATTGAGAATGAGTGATTTAGTGGATGCCGGCAGAGAAGTCACGATGGTTTTATTGGACACCCATGCGACAGTGGCCTCTTACCGTATGAATGAGATTATGAAAACGATGACCGCCTTAGCAACACTCGCTTTGCCATTGGTGATTGTGACGGGCATTTTTGGCATGAATTTTAATGAACACCCATGGTTACCTGTATCTGTGTTCAATGTGGCGAGTGTTTTGTTTGTGTTATCGATTCCTGTGATGTTTGTGTTATTTAAAAGGTATAAATGGTTATAGGTCTCCCTATCATTATTGTTTTTTTAGTGTGCTTGTTTCTCTCAGCATGTAGCTCAGCGACTGAAGCCTCTATGTTGGCTTTGAATAAAGTGCGTTTGAGGCACCTTAAAGAATCGGGTAACCGTTCGGCTAAACTGACCTTTGATGCGGTGATGCAAATCGATCAGGTTATTGGCACATTGCTGATTGTGAACAACCTGACAAATGTTGCTGTTTCGGCTATAGGGACTTGGATTTGTGTGGCTTTTTTTGGTCCGCAAATTGGATTACCTGTCGCTACAGGTCTTGTGACTGTGATTGTGCTCTTACTTTGTGAAGTCACCCCTAAGATGTATGCGGCTTCACATGCTGAGCGCGTGGCTTTTAGCATGATTCGTCCTTTACGGATGCTGATGGCGAGTTTGTCGAGTTGTTCGCGGTTTCTGACCTGGTTTGCCCGGACCTTTTTGAAGCTCTTTGGTGTCCAAATGGGGAAGCGTTCGCCGTTGGTGACGGAAGAAGAAATCAAAGTCATGATTCAGATGGGGCGTGAGGCCGGCGTTTTAGCTGAAGATGAACTGCATATGCTTCAGCGTATTTTTGAGTTCAGTGATGCGGTGGTGTCCCAGGTGATGATTCCGCGTGAAAAAATTGCGGGCGTCAATTTAGAGGCCCAACCTGAAGAGGCTTTGGATGTGGTGATTGAAGAAGGCTACTCCCGCATACCTGTCTACCGGCAGACATTAGATGCAGTGGTGGGAGTGATTTATGCTCGAGATCTGTTGGCACAGGTGCGACACGGGGGATTATTGGTCCTTTCTGACCTGATTCGGCCGATAACTGTGGTGCCTGAGCACAAACGCATTGCTGAGCTTTTGAGTGAGTTCCAGCGTACACATACCCAAATTGCCATTGTTCAGAGTACTCAGAAGAAGACCATTGGGATTGTCACCATGGAAGACCTGATGGAGGAAATTGTAGGGGAAATAGAGGAAAATTTGCCCCCTAGGCGAAAGAGGTCAGCTTGACGCTGGGGAGTTCCCATGCTAGGCTGCCCTTGCTCCATAGGGGAGCTCACTAGGGGTAATCATACAAGGAGGCCTAAATGGAAGCTTACTGCGTGAAGTGCAAAGAAAAGAAAGAAATGAAGGACGCCCAGGAAGTCGAAATGAAGAATGGCCGTAAGGCAATGAAGGGTGTCTGTTCTGATTGTGGAACAGGACTTTACCGTATTTTAGGTAAATCGTAATTCGTTGATTGAATCGAGGTATACAGTTCAGTGTTAGAGAGTTTAGAGAAAGCCCAGATTTCAGCACAAGTGGCCTTGGATAAGAAGGTCGATTCCGTAGTGATCATGGATGTTCGGGCGTTGTCGACGGTTACAGAGTATTTTGTCTTGTGTACCGCAGGCACCGCCCGTCAGATTGATGCAGTGCGCGATCATATTGACCAAGCGTTGCGTGAACAGGGCTGTCGGCCCAAACATACAGAAGGAGCTGTGGCGGCACGCCACTCTTCTGATCAAGAGCTACGCTGGATCCTGATGGATTGTGGCGATATCGTGGTGCACCTTATGGATGAAGAAACACGCAATTATTATCAGTTAGAACGCTTATGGGCTGATGCACCTATTGTTCCTCTTCCTGAGACTTCCGTTGAAGCCACGAATCCTCCCATAACATCTGCCTAAGAAATGACTCAATCCGTGAGTGAACCCACTCCTATTGCTTTAGATCAGCTTGAAGCTCAGCTCAGCAAACTCCTACGTATTGTTGTGGGAGAGGCTGCAGATACATTAGAAGCAGGCCTATTTCGTTGGTCTATTCCTAAAGACCCCACTTTTGGAGATCTCTCCAATCCTTTACCTTTTCGATTTGCTTCGCAACGTAAATGTGCGCCGGTGCAAATTGCCCAAGAATTTTCAGACGCGATCATGGCCAAGGCTCCCGAATTTGGATTAGCCGCCTGGATTGATCGTGTTGAGCCCAAAGCTGGTTATCTGAATGTATTTTTGTCTCAGTGGGGATTGCTGGAAGTCATGCAGGCAGTGCTGAGTCGTGGCGAAGGCTATGGGGTGCAAAAAATTGATACGGCGCAGAAAGTCTGTATTGAATTCTTAAGCGCAAATCCAACAGGACCACTGAGCGTTGCGCATGGAAGGCAGGCAGCAGTAGGTGATATTTTGTGCCGGTTACTTCGCTCACAAGGCTATGACGTGACGGCGGAATATTATTTGAATGATGAAGGCCGCCAGATTGAGCAGCTGGGTCGTTCGGTGCGCTTGCGTTATCTGGAGCTGCTCGGTAAAGAACAACCTTTTTTGGAAGATGGCTATCATGGTGAGTACATCATTGATGTGGCCAAGGAATTTCGCAAAGAACAGGGTGATGGGTTTGGTGAGCAAACAGAAGCAGAGTCGCTACCTGCTTTTATGAAATTCAGCCGCGAGTATTTGCTTGCCTGGATTCGCCGTGACCTTGAGTTCTTTGGTTTGAATTTTGATGAGTGGAGCAGCCAGGAATGGGTGCGCACCTCAGGGCGTATCGATCAAGCGTTGGGCGAGCTGGAAAAGCAAGGCGCGATGTTTGAAGAAGATAATGCCTTGTGGTTTGCTTCATCGCGGTTTGGTGATGATAAAGACCGAGTGATTCGTAAGCAAGATGGAGATTTAACCTACCTTGCGCCGGATATTGCCTACCACCAATGGAAGTATGAGCGTGGTTATGATCAGTTGATCAATTTATGGGGCCCAGACCATCACGGCTATATTGCGCGGATGAAAGCGGCCATGCAGGCATTAAAGCTAGACGCTGAAAAGCTGAACATTCGTATTGTGCAGTTGGTGACACTCACCCGAGACGGTCAGCCTGTACGTATGTCCAAGCGGGCTGGCGAGTTTGTGACATTTCGTGAAATTCTTGAAGAAGTGGGTGTTGATGCGACACGGTTTTTCTATGTACAGCGTACGATGGAAAGCCATTTAGACTTTGATTTGGATTTGGCCAAATCCCAATCGGCAGAAAACCCAGTCTATTACATCCAATATGCTCATGCGCGCATTTGCAGTATCTTGTCAAAGACTCCTGATGATTTGCCAAAACCGGATTTATCTTTACTGACTGCCCCTGAGGAGCGTCAACTGATTCGCACACTTTTGCACTATCCTATGGTGTTGCGCACCTGTGCGATAGCTTTAGAGCCGCATGGTGTGACGACTTATTTGCGCAAATTAGCCGAAACTTTGCATGTGTTTTATACGCGACAGCGTGTTTTTGGCGATGACCCTGCTATGACTGCGGCACGACTGGAATTGATTAAAGCCGCGCGGATTGGCTTAGCCAACGGTTTAGGTTTGTTGGGCGTCAGTGCTCCTCAAAAAATGTAGTATCTCCTGCAAAAGGTCTTTCTCTCCAAAGGTTATCCAGCATGTTTGAATGTTGCAGGCTTTATGTTGGGAAACAGGTGGTGCGTGGGAAGCTCTTTGAGCAATTGGTAGCCTACGATTATGAACGTGTGGATACGGTTGCTGATCCAGGGCAGATTGCTAGCCGCGGTGGTGTGTTGGATATTTTTCCTGCCACTTTTGAGTCTCCCGTCCGGATTGAGTTTCATGGGTCAAAAGTCATTTCTATGCGGACTTTTAATCCCAAAACATTTGAAACGCTTGACCATCATTCTATGGTGGTGATTCTTCCCAAAAAGTTAAAGTTTGCCGCCCAAGAACATTTACCTTTTGAATCGTTTGTTGATATACGTGAAGGGGACACGGTTGTACATATAGATCACGGAGTGGCTCGGTATTTAGGGCGTACTGAGATGGAAGGCGAGGATGTTTTTATCCTCGAATATGCCGATCATGATCGTTTGTATGTGCCGGTAGATGAACTCCATTTGATTCAAAAATATGTGGCGCTGGGTGGGCGTAATCCAGTTCGGCATAAACTCGGTGGAAAAACCTGGAGCACAACCAAAGCTAAGGCATTTGCGAGTGCTTTTCAATATGCACGCTCCATGTTAGAAGTTCAGGCCAAACGTGTGGCTTTAGGGGGTGTGGCTTACCCTAAGGATACGCAGTGGCAAAAAGATTTTGAAGCAGGCTTTCCTTATCGAGAGACACCGGATCAGTTGACTGCGATTGAGCAAGTCAAAAAAGATATGGAAGAAGCCCAATGCATGGATCGAGTTTTGCTGGGTGATGTGGGTTTTGGTAAAACAGAAATTGCATTGCGCGCAGCATTTAAAGCGGTCATGGGGCAGAAGCAAGTGGCCATTTTAGTGCCCACGACTTTGCTTGCTTTTCAGCATGAACGGACATTTACGGAAAGAATGCAAGACTTTCCGATTAGAGTTGAAATGCTTTCGAGGTTTCAAACAGCTGCACAGCAGCGTGAAATCATTAAGGCGATGAAAGCAGGACAAGTGGATGTGGTGATAGGGACCCATCGTTTGTTATCTTCGGATATTAAGTTTAAACAATTGGGTCTATTGGTTATCGATGAGGAACAGCGATTTGGTGTTAAAGCTAAAGAGCGCATCAAAGAATGGCGAACTCAAATTGATGTGTTAGTGTTATCAGCAACACCGATTCCGCGAACTCTGTACCTTTCAATGGTTGGGGCACGCGACATGTCGCTGATTGCGACGCCACCTGAAAATAGACATCCGGTAGAAACGGCTGTGGTGGAACTTGAAGACAAGTCATTGCGTAGTTGGATTATGCGGGAGTTGGACCGCAATGGACAAGTCTATATTGTGCACAATCGTGTCCACAGCATTAATAAGTTTGCACAAAGAGTAGCCAAAGCGGTTCCTGAGGCTAAAATAGATGTAGCCCATGGGCAGATGCATGAAGATGAATTGGAGCAAGTCATGCTGGCCTTCATGGATAAAGAAATTGATGTTCTGATTACCACAACGATAATTGAATCGGGTATCGATATTCCTAACGTCAATACGCTCATTATTGATCAGGCACATAAATTTGGATTATCCGATTTGTATCAATTGCGTGGCCGTGTCGGAAGATTTAATCGTAAAGCCTATGCTTATTTAGCTTTGCCCAAGCGAGCTGTGTTGACGGCGGATGCACGTAAACGATTGGAAGTGATGGTGAGCTATACAGAGTTAGGTTCGGGTTTTAAAGTGGCTATGGAGGACCTTAAAATTCGAGGTGCGGGGAATTTATTGGGGGTAGAACAATCGGGGCACATCAGTGCGGTGGGGTTTGATTTGTACTGTCGATTGTTAAGAGAGGCGATT
>JAJDCC010000102.1 GCA_029261015.1 Candidatus Omnitrophota bacterium
TTTCCGGAGCGCTTCCCGCTCTCCCCCCACCCGAAGCACCCGGCGATGCACTTGATCGACAACTGCCGGCATGCGGTCAATTTCCATCCGCAAGCGCGCCGCCGATTCATCAATCAAATCGATGGCCTTATCGGGTAAGAACCGATCCATGATGTAGCGTGAAGACAATTTGGCTGCTGCCACAATCGCACTGTCTGTGACACGCACACCGTGATGCACTTCATACCGCTCTTTGAGTCCACGCAAAATCGCCACTGTCTCTTCAACACTGGGTTCATTCACCATCACGGTGGCAAAACGCCGCTCAAGAGCTGGATCTTTTTCGATGTACTTACGGTATTCATCTAATGTCGTAGCCCCCACACACCGCAACTCACCACGTGCCAACGCCGGCTTTAATAAGTTAGCTGCATCGACCGCTCCTTCGGCGGCACCTGCTCCTACAACGGTGTGTAACTCATCAATGAACAACACAATACCGCCTTGTGCTGCTTGAACTTCTTTGAGCACTGCCTTAAGACGGTCTTCAAATTCACCGCGATACTTGGCCCCTGCAATCAAAGACCCCATATCCAAAGACATGACTTTCTTATCTTTAAGGTTCTCTGGCACATCTTGTCGGACAATGCGCTGCGCTAACCCTTCGGCAATGGCTGTTTTACCGACACCTGGCTCACCAATCAACACAGGATTGTTTTTGGTACGACGCGTTAGGACTTGAATGACACGACGCACTTCATTATCACGACCAATCACCGGATCTAGTTTTCCTTCACGGGCTAAGGCTGTTAAGTCCTTAGCATATTTCTCAAGCGCTTGGTATTTTTGTTCAGGATCTGGATCCGTCACTTTTTGAGTCCCCCTTAATTCTTTCAACGTTTTTTGAGCCGCATCTTTAGTGAGACCGGCGTTACCAAATGCAGCCTTGAGCTCTTTGTCTTCAAAAGATGCGAGCAAGAAATGCTCTGTCGATAAATATTCATCCTGCATCTGTTGCATGGATTTCTCAGCATGATTGATGAGTTGACCACACCGTTCAGAAAGATGCAGCTGGCTTCCCGCACCGCTCACTGCGGGCAATTTCTCCAAAGCTGTCTCAAGCGATTTCACTAAAACCGCTTTTTGGCCACCGGCCTTTTCAACGATTTGAGGAACGAAACCTTCTGGCTGTTGTAACAATGCCAAGAGTATGTGTTCTGGTTCCAAACGTTGATGCTGTTTGGACTGCGCCATCTGTTGAGCGCTTGCTAATGCTTGCTGAGATTTTGTGGTAAAGCGTTCTGGGTTCATGTTCGTTCCTAGGGTTAGCACTCGATAATATTGAGTGCTAAGTTTCGTGCAAAAAAAATCACTCTTCGATTTCCAGGATAATACGGATGCCTTGAATATTCACGTGCTTTTCCATCATCAAGTGCCGGATGCGCAACAACAATTGCATATCAACCATCGAGTACATGCGTGTGCAACCTGCACGTCGTTTAGGACTCACTATCCCTTCCCGGTCCAAAGACCTCAAGGTCCAAACCGGAATACCGACCAGATCACTGACTACCCCAATCACGTACACGGGTTCCTCTGGGTCAATCTTGAAGGGCTGTGGGGTTTTGCTATCACCTGCCATCACAGTTGTAAGTATACCTTTATCTAACTTATGTGTCAAATTTACCTAATTCAATCAGTTAGATTTTCTAACTCGATAGCACCCCGCGCCAGCCGCCAGAGCACCAAAAAGCCAGGAAACAACCAGGCCCAGGAAATCAACATCACTCTCACCCCTTCTGGGAAGTCTCCCCCTACATACTCCTGCCCAGCCAGTGCCATTTGCCAAGGAACCCTTATTGAAAGCGGCGTCCATAAGGCCCACCACTCCATAAGCGTCACCCCCAAACAAAGCACCCCATAAACCAGCCAAAAATGCCTATTCCCCAATGGACGCTTCCAGACCACCGACAATAATCCCACCATCCAGGGAATATAGAGTAAAAAACTCCACCATAGACGGTCTCCTGTCCACCACTCAACACAAGTCACGCCAGTAAAAGCAATGGCATAAGCCTTCCAACCCAAATGCGAATGAGAAGGGGTTTGGTTACCCTGTCCTAACCGGCGATATGCCCAAATCCACAACACATACACGATCGATAATAAAACAGGCCAAAGCGCCGGACGTGCAGCAACTGTACCAAACAAATTCCAGAGCATATGAAAGAGAATGCACACACGCAATGATCGAGTTCTCTCATAAGCCCATCCACCTAAAACGCCAATCACCAAAATATTAGGCAAGCCCAAAGCAACTGGAAAATGGCTTAGGGCAAAACAACTGCTGCTGATGGCATTGGCCCAGAAAGGCGAATACTTTTTCCGCAAGGCACCGTAGAGACACCCCCGATACAATAGCTCTTCGACTACTGGGCCCACCAACACCACTAAGATGATACGCAACCAACCCATTCCCGAACTCAGGACTATTTGCGCTTCTGCATCCAATCCTTCCCGATAGTGAGCAACCGCCTGCACAGAATCCTTAGCGTTCAACTCAGCAAAAAACATCACCAAATAACCTACGCTCATTACCACGCAAGTATTAATAAAAACAGCTGCAGCAAAGAGTTTGATACTGCGTTGAACGTCTTTGGCTGTAGAGCTGACAGTAAAAAACGGCTTTACCGAACAGCCAAATCGTTTAAAAACACACAGATACAGCATGCTGACCATCAACACTTGCTGCAAACACAGAAGAAAATCAAACGCAAAGGGTGAGTCTTGAAACTGCTGAACAGCAACACGCAATTGCTCAGTTGTCACAGCTATGCCATTGGCGTGTTGGTAACCTAAAGCGATGCAAAATTGAGCTAATACATAAAAAAGAAGCCCTGCCGGAACTAAAGCTAATACGGCAAACAAAACAGCGTAGAGTGGGTCCCGAATACGCCATTGCACATAGAAAGGGATCTTTACGGGAGTCATTAGAGTGAAATTTGACTTAGGTCTTTAGCCAGCATCAGTGGCCCACGATAGGAGCGACGAATGCGCTCTTGGATATCGTAACCTTCAAATACGGGATAGAAATGCGTCAACACCAATTGCTTACATCCTGAGGCCTGCGCAATACGCCCACACGATGAAGGGGTAAGGTGCCCATCAACTTTACGCTCATCCGTCATCGAGCATTCTAAAATCAAAACATCTGCTCTCTGAGCTAACGCCACAATCGCCTCACATTCATCCGTATCGCCAGAATAGACAACTGTTTTACCTGCAACGGTCAAACGATATCCCAAAGTAGGCGTTGAATGCTGCATCGAAGCCGCTTTAACGGATGCTGACTTAAACCGTTTAATCCCCGCATCTATGTCTTCTATGTTGAGTTTGTAGGATTTAGGCTCCATCCAACCTTGAAATGCTGCATTCAAGTCGGTATACAGTTTTTGTGTTCCAGGTGGACCATAGATCGAAAAAGCCTTGCGCCGCGCGGGTTGTGGAATGCGCATCGCAAACAGAATGGATACCAAATCCAAACA
>JAJDCC010000103.1 GCA_029261015.1 Candidatus Omnitrophota bacterium
GGCATGATGATCGCACCTGCTTGCGACAATTTGTATGCCTGTTCTAAAGCTATGGTCGATAGCGGCGTTTCGCGTAATCCAATAATCAGCCGCCGCCGTTCTTTAAGCGCCACATGCGCCGTTCGCGTAATCAAACTGTCACACAAACCATTGGCAATCTTGGACATGGTGGATACCGAACACGGCATAATCACCATCGCATCGAAATTATTGGATCCTGAAGACACAGGAGCTGCTAAATCCTCATCAGAGAAGACATGCTTCACATGCTCTGCTAAATGATGCTCGGTCAGCCCTGTTTCTTCTTTAAGCACATAGCGCCCCCATTTACTGACAACGAGGTATTTGTCTGCCTGACAGCGCTCCACCAAATCAACGCCAAAAGCCGCGCCCGAAGCTCCAGTAATCCCAATCACTACGCGCATCATAAACCTACAAAAATAAACGCAAACACTAAAAAGCCCAACGCGCCATTGAGTTTAAAAAACGCAAACTCCGGCCTCTTTTCAGCGACAGCATGCTGCCACATAAATAAAGTCCCCACCACAACAAGCATCATCAATGCAAACACACCTTGGAGCTGAGTCATCCATAGCATCACCAAGGACAAAAACGCACCGATATGTAAAATAGCTGCAATCAAAAGTGAAAACTTTTTTCCAAATTGCACAGGCAATGAAAATAAGCCTGCCCGCCTGTCAAAATCTTCATCCAACGTTGCATAGATGATATCAAATCCTGCCACCCAGAAACACGAAAAACTCCATAACCAACCGACTTGGCTGATTCCTTCAAGTGATTTTGAAGCGGCCAACCATCCACCCAGCGGCGCCATAGACCAGGCTAGACCTAAACCCAGATGCGCTAGAGGGGTGAATCGCTTCAGATACGGATAGATAAAGAATAAAAGCACAGGAATGGGAGACAACCACAAGCACACCGGAGCAATGGTTGCTGCACAGTAGACATAAATCGCACCTGCAACTAGGACAATGGCCCACCCTTCACTTGCTCGCATACGACCGCTGGCTAATTCCCGATTGCGCGTACGTGGGTTTTGAATATCAAAAGCCACATCAATAATACGGTTAAACCCCATACCGATAACACGTGCGGCTGCACCTGCAATCAACACCAAGACTAGCAAAGACCAATGAGGCAAACCTCGCGCAAATAAAAAGGTTCCAGCAAAAATAAGTGGGATAGAAAATATTGTGTGCTCTAATTTCACAAAACTCGAATACACACCTAAGCGTCCAAACATCAATCACTTTTCCCTGCTAATCACTATAGAAGAAAGGGCAATAAATAGGGAACGGCAGCTTTAGCTATCGGAATCGCTGAACCAGCAACCTCTAATGTACCCGACCCCACCATAGCAACACCCTGTGCCAAACCAGCCAAAGCCCCTTGCACGGTTCCAATTACCGGGGCGCCTTTAGCTGTGCCAACCAATACACCAAGTACAGGTTGTAGGACTCCCATCACAACCGTTTGCACTCCTCGGATCAAACCTGCATGAGCCTCTTGTGGCCACACACACCAAGCACCTACGCCGATCCAAACTCTCGACAGGTAACGCATGGTTAACCCCCGTAATGCCAACCGGTATCCATTAAGGTTAGTGCCGGAACATCTAGACGTTGCCCGACATCAATCACTTCACCGACAACCAAAGCATGATCACCCATGGGATTTGTGATTTCACGCACTTCACATTCAACCCAGGCAATCGCATCTTCTAAAATCGGTGCACCCGTTTTTCCTGTACGCGATGCAGCGCCAGGCAGCGTGTCACTCATCTCCTGAGATGGCTTCACAAACTCACCCGCTATATCCTGCTGATCTTTACCTAATAAATTCAGAGAGAACACTCGACCGCCTTCGATCATAGCAAATGATTTAGAATCGCGACGCACCCCCATCACCAACATGGGAGGATGAAACGAAGCTTGCGTTAACCAAGTCGCTGTAAAGGCATTCACTTTACCTTCATGCGCCACACCTGCTACAAATAGCCCATGCGGAATTTTACGCAACACGGTTTTACGGATTTCAGCATCCATGAATCAATACTGCCTTAACTGTTTTTTCAAAAAACTCACGGCATTCGACCACGCTTGAGTGGCAGCCTCTTCAGTATAAGCATCTGGTCGTGTGCTATCACAAAACGCATGCCCCACGTTAGGATACGAAATGAGATCAACCGGTTTGCCAAACTTTTGATGGTCCATCTTCAACATGGCTAAATCTTTGGCAGTCACCCAATCATCCTTAGCCCCATGATGATATTGAATCGGACAAATGGCGTGGTTCATAGTTCCTGGAGGAGGCACTTTGCCATAAAATGAAACGGCCGCTTTTAACTCCGAACTGCTGCAGGCGGTATTGAGTACAATCGTGCCGCCCATCGAAAAACCGATGGCACCTAAATTCCAAGCGTCCACATTAGGATGGTTTTTCAAAAACTTAATCGCCTCGCTCAAATCATAATGCACATACTGTGTATCTAAGGAAGACATTAAACCGGCAGCCGTATCGTAATCATCGGTCACGGCATAGTCTTTACGTGCATAGAGATTAGGCGCTAATACAGAAAACCCTTCTTGGCAGAGTCGATCCACTAAACTTTTCGTGTGGTCATTGAGGCCCCACATATCATGAATGAATAAAATACCTGGCGAGTGAGGGGTGGAAGATTCGGCAAAATAGGCCTTTTGTTGCACATCTTTGCCAGGATAATCGACAAGCGTCGCCATGTTTAGACAGACACCTTAGACGGTGAGCGCCAATAAACATGCCCCACAAAGAAAGGCCCTAAAGAATCAATATACTTAGCGGTTTGCTGAGTTTTACGCATGTCCTGAACTAAACGTGACAAAGGATACAACTCCGGTCCAGCCAAGCCTAAAACAAATTCATTATCATTGGCATCGATGCCATAACACGCCAAACGAATGTCCCCCGCATAGCCTTCATTGCCATATCGCATACCAATCTTGGCATGCTCAAATAAAATCTTACCTTGCTCAGCACGCTCAACCAACGCAAATTCAGGCTTACGACGTAGCGGATACCAAACCACCCAAGGCCAATCAGCATTAAACGCATAGCGACGCGGGCGTTGCAACAAAGCTTCATCTAAATTGGGTTCATGACCAATCGCATAGGTGCGACCAAACATGGTGAATTCAGGTTTATGCGCCAATGTCAAAAAGGCTTCATCTTGATAAAATGCACGCCCCTGCTTCACGAACCAGGATGGGTCTTCTGCAAAAGTCGCAATCCCTACACCATAAGGATCATTGGTATCAAGATAGACAACCCCTTCAATATCATGCTTGATCAGCGCGTCTTTAATGGATTGAATGTCTTCACACCCGGTAAAGACTTGCAGTTGAATATACAGACGTTTGTCGCTGCGTTGTGGTACATCATTGATAGCAGCTCCACGCTCGCGAATATCGAGAGGTTCATGGATTATGGGTGCTGAATGTGGATGTGCAGGTTTACTCATTTATCGGACTATCATACTGGTTTTGTGCTCAAAAGTCATCTCTTAGCTCTAAAGGATAGGCTATTATCCATGCTCAAACATGCCGTTTCGCGTAACTGCGCGTGGACAGTAGCTTATCCTTTAAAGAACTCAGATAACTATCGACACATCTAGACTTCGAGTACTTTAGGGAGTTGGTTGAGGACTTCACAGCCATCGTCAGTCACAAGCACCATATCCTCAAGTCGCATGCCACCAACACCGGCATAATACAAACCTGGCTCAACGGTAACGATGTGCCCCGCCTCGAGAATATCGGGTACGCCACCAATGCGCGGCATCTCGTGAATCTCAACACCCACACCATGACCGGTGCCGTGGAAAAATCCTTGCATACGTCCGTCTACTATGCCCGTTTTAAACCCACGCTCTTCAAACATGTCGAGAATGGCTTTGTGAATGTCAGCGCCATTGGCTCCGGGCTTAATGCTGGCGAAGGCTAAGTCTTGCCCATCTTTTACCGCATTAAACATGCCCTTAACTTTTTCTGAAGCATCACCACGCACCACGGTGCGCGATAAATCAGCAAAATAACGCGACGCCATGTCTTGTGGGAAGACATCCATCACAATCGGCAGATGCGCTTTGAGTGGCCCAAATCCTTCTTGGTGCGGATCCACACCATGCTCACCACCCGCCACAATCGTATGCTGTCCTAATAACCCTTGCTCCATCAATGTCAGGTGCATCGTTTTGCGCAATAACTCCGAAGTCAGCGGTTTACCAGCTAACTGCAAGACATCCTCTTTACCAATCGTGGATTCACTGATCAACTGAATCGCAGAAGCTAAAGCCTCTTCTGTGGCTTTCAATGCATGGCGGATATGGGCCACCTCTTCAGGCGTTTTGACAGCGCGCTCTGGCACAAATGATCCTGCAATCGGTTCGACATCATACCCTTTGGCGCGCAACTTATCGGCATACAATAAACCAAAACTGGACGGGACCTCAACATGATCGACTTCATGTTCTTTTAAGATTTGCACCACCACATCAATCATCGTTGGCCGCTCAATTCCCGCCTCATAAGCCCGCTTGGCCACTGCTGAATAGGAAAGAATCGCGTCCACTTTAGCTTGCGTGCGTGCACGGTCAAGCTCAAGGTCATTCATCACTAACATACTGCGACCATCCACCTCTATATAGATGAACGCATCTGGGGCAAGAAATCGGGTGAGATAATACAAATCGGCATTACTTTCACTAGCGTCGATGATGATACGGGCTGTGCTCATGATGTCTCCTACACATTAAGGTGCTGCTTTTCGGGAGTAGTAGGATAGCACAGAGCCTTGGGCTGCGACAGCCTTTACAAGAAAGCGTTTCCTTGGTCCCTGCCCTTGTCGTTTTTGGACATCCCTGTGGTATGCTTAGGGAAGCACAATTTTTATCAAGCAAATTTAGGGGTATGTATCATTAAGTGAGATTAGAGGAGACACTAGAATGGCCGATGTCGATCCATGGTTACTGAAGGTTAAAGAAGTAAACGCATCCGATCTTCACCTGCGCGTTGGTTCCAAACCCACTATCCGGTTACACGGCGATCTCATTCCTTTAGATGAATCACTCCCTATTTTAGATAATGACGGCCTCACCCGAATGCTTGAAGAAATCATGCAACCTGAACAATTGCACATGTGGCACGAAACCTATGATGTCGACTTTTCCTATGAACTGAGTGATGAAGCACGCTTCCGTGTGAATACCTTTATGACACGCGTTGGACCTGGTGCTGCCTTCCGCTACATTCCTGTTGATATCAAAACATCTGATGAACTGGGGCTGCCACAACCCGTGCTGCGTTTTGCGGATTATCGCAAGGGATTGGTTTTGGTTACAGGAGCCACAGGTAGTGGTAAAAGTACAACGCTATCGACCATCATCAATCATATTAATGAGAGTCG
>JAJDCC010000104.1 GCA_029261015.1 Candidatus Omnitrophota bacterium
TGCGCTTTTATGTTTTAGCAGATCAGCGTAACCATGCGATGGTGCAGAACACCATAAACCAACTCAATCAAAAGTCTAGCCATTCAGCAGCAATGGTGGTGGGTGGTTTTCATTCCTCTTTATTGGCAAAGCTGCTCGCTGAGAAGGGGTATGAAATGACTCTCATCACCCCACGGGTTGGCGACACCCCCATGCACGATTCATATGAAGAAGCCATGCATGCCCAATTTTTATCGCACCTTAAGCAACAACCAACAGGAAATGATTAATGAGACTCAACGCTACAATCCTTAAATGGCAAGCGCGGCTTATGGCGGCCTTGTTTTGTTTTTTGCAGGTGGCCCCAGCGGCGACGGCGCTTCCTACAGTCAGTACTGTTTCTGTAGATCGCATACGAGACGTCCACTTGGGAAAAGCTGCCGTAGACACCGAAGTCGACGCCTTAGCACGGATTCAAAACCTATTGGAAAGATTACAACAAAAGCCTCCGTCAAAACGCTTGGTGTTGTTTATCGATCAGGCAGCTGTTGCAGCTGACCCTATAGCAGGTGCGCGGGCAGTTGAGTTGATTGCAGCGCAAACAGAGCGCATCCCTAATTTGGAACTTGTTTGGTTAGAGGCTCCAAAAGGCGGGGAGACTGTGGTAACCGTTGATGAAGCGGTTGCTCATATCACCGAGATAAACAGTCGAGTCACGGCCGTTGTGAACCAAGCCGGAGATGATACGCCCTGGATAAGAGCCGTATGGTTCAACGATGTGTTGCCTGTTGATGCATTGGATGCGGCTGTAACGGCGTATCAGCAAGCCCAAATTAAAAAAGCACAAGACTCTGTAGGACGCCCCATGCAAGGCGCCATTGCCGATCCGGATAAAACGGCTGAAGAACTGCGCGCCATGATTCCATCGCAAAAAAACAGCAATGCTTTGCGCGATAACCCTCGCTCGCGCTCGGTTGTAGAAATGACCCAGCAACGCGGTGCTGCCATTATAGAAAATTATTGGAGTAAGGTAGAAGCGCGCTTAGTCCCGGAACTCGTTGAAAAATTATTCGAAGAAGGTTTCGAGGGTGAGGCATTAAAAATTGAACTGGAACGACAACTAGAAAGTGCCTATTTAGCACTTGCCGATCCTGTTTTATATTTTCGGTGGATGAATGCCACAGTGCGCAGCCGTGAGGATTATGTTTTGGGGCTCCCCCAATCGCTGGCGATCAATTTTCTGCGATGGCTGGAACAAGTCATGGATGTGCGTCGCCTATTAAACCATGTCGAAACACAACCCACATTACAAGAATGGGCCGACATCGACGAATACATCCTGCATGAAGCCCTAGAGCGAACCAGTTTGCAGCACGATGCCATCATCCGTTTGTTGGCAGATGTCATGAATCGAGGTCCGGTCAAATCCAACGGAAGCACTCCCTTAGGTCAGTTAAGCCGTCAGTTCATCAACGAACAGGTTTACCAAGCGGGTGATGACTTTCGTTTTGCACTCACCCAAGCAGGGTTGACCCCCGAGCGCATTAAGTCATTGTTCGATGACAATGGGCGCATTGATATGGTGGCCTTGCAGGCGGTCTTAGATAAACACAACATCGATCAAGGTCAAATTGAACTCCTGGTTAACAGTCAGGGCCAACTTGCAGATGAAAATATCGTAAAAGAGATTGCTGATGAAGTCTCTAGTGATGACCTCGTCCGTTACTTGCAGGAAGTGGCAGCCGGAGAAACGGTTTATGGTGTGTTTGCCGGTGGGGGTGCGCAGAGCATGGACTTGTCGCAGCCGTTTCAGCGTTTGGGTGTTGCGGGACTAACCCCCAAAATTTTAAGGCTCATCCAAGATGGAAAAATCAATGAAGCTGAGCGTGCCATTGATGCAGTGGCTAACGGTGTCATCCATGATGAGGAGGACATTAGCGTTGTCGCCAGGCAATTGATGCAGTTGCGCACGCAATGGGAGCAACTCATTGACAGCAATCCGCAGGCCAATGTCAGTCTTGAAGAACTTTTAGAGGAAGCCCGCTTCAGTGTTGTCGTGAACCGCGAAAACCGTGATGCTGTGGCGCAACAATTAGCCGCCATTGGTTTTGCAGGGCTACGTCCTGAGAACATCACGATTTTGGTGCAAGGCGAAGTGGGTGGGGCTCATCTTAGCAAAGAAGGGGAATCCTCTTGGCATACCGAAAAGAAATGGCGAGCTGGACATGGTCATGCGCTGCTTGCCATGAAAGATGATGCAAAAGCGGCGTTTTATGTGACAGAGCGCGGTGCTTTAGAGCCATTAAAAAAATCATTATCAGCGCATTGGAAAGAAGAACCTGTTAAGAACATCGTATTCGGTGAAATTGGAGATCTGCATTTATTAGATCATCCTGAAGAAATCCCACAGGTGACACACGCAACGCGATTGATGAATGCCGGTGAAGCCCAAATGGTTATAGAAATGATCGACAACCCGACGGGTCGTGAAGGCGGTCGTATTTTTCAAACTCCCGAGGGGCAGTTTGTGGTGCGTGATAGCATTGCGCTTCCTGAGGGCTATACCCAAAACCACATGAGTCGATTGCGGTTCTACATGGATGCAGAGGCCTTTGATGCTGTCGATTCGCAAGGACTGCCGCGCTACTTGCGCCCAAGACAACTGGATAATGGAGAAGCGGTCATCACCGAAGAAATGTTTGCTGGTGACATCACGAGTCTTTTAAACACGCAGGCAATGCGTGTGTCAGGGCGCGAATTCAGTGCTCTAAAATCACAAAGTGACATTCCAGAAGCGCTTGGCGCAATAGCTTTTCAGAATGACAATGAGATTTTCAAAAAACTAGCTGAGGATGTAGTCACGGCCCAATTTGTTTTTCAAAAACAAAAAAACTTTTGGTCAGAGGTGAGTTTAATGACGACCCATCTGGGACGGTCTGTAGAAGACGAACCTCATCAAACCATTTTGAGTGAAATCACGCGGTACT
Source organism: Candidatus Omnitrophota bacterium (assembly GCA_029261015.1). Lineage (GTDB taxonomy): Bacteria > Omnitrophota > Gorgyraeia > Aquiviventales > Aquiviventaceae > JAJDCC01. Next base: position 2,967 of record JAJDCC010000104.1, read on the forward strand.
TTAAACTATTCAAAGAACGCTTGCTCAACAACGATGTCAAATCGGTTACGCTTAAACTCAGCCAAGAGGGGCAGGCGGTTGTCGTAGGCTCAGATACTTTGAATAAAGGGCCAGAGCGTAAAGCCAAGGTCGGTTTTTATCCCATTGCGGGTGACCCGATTCACTGGGCGCACATATTGATTGCGTTTAAAGCCTTAGCTATGGGCTATGTCGATGTGGTTGTCATGCGTCCACAAGGAACAGGCAGTGGCAAAGAGCGTTTAGCCCACAGCCTTGAAATCCGAAAGCGCATTATCCCCCTTGTCTTAAAATTACTTTTTGGCGATCGCGTTGTGTTTTCACCGCTGCACATGGAAGGAGACAACACCGACCTAATCGGAGAAGAAGTGGTGGTCGATTTTATGATGCTCAACGAATCTTCTGAGATGGAAGTGTATTACATGGTCGGTGAAGACCATTACCAACGCACCAAAAACGATCAGTCACCAGACACCATTGGTCATTTGGAAGCGGTGATTGAAAGCGGTGTTCTGTCAAAGAACCATGTTTTAAGTGCGCTGTTCATTCGACGCCCTGGAAGCGAAACAGGGTATGAGCACACAGCTGATTCCAAATTAAAGGCAGAGCTTTTGCCAGCCATCACTTTTCCGGCTTCATCAAGTGAGGCTCGCCGGTCTGGTGCCGAGCGTAACTTAGGCATCATGCCCTGGACTGTGTACGATGAGTCACGTAAAGAAGAGCTTTATGGTCTGCGCACACCAGAAGTGGAATTGGAGCTAGATAAATTAGAGTTTCGTTTAAAGCGTGATCTTAAAGAATCAGAGCGCATGACATTAATGGATCGACTTGATGTGTTGAGCGGTGTGCTTGACCAAGAAAGTCCAGTCAGCTTACTGCTTTTAATCAACTGGATTGATGCATTTAGCGTTACTGATGACGGGCCATTAATGCGTCTATCTGTTCCAGAAGAATCGCCTGCGCCAACTTTAGAATCACCGTTAACCGCTCAGGAGTTTGAAGTGGCGTGGCGCTTAGCGAATGGTTTAACCAACAGTGAAATTGCTGTGGATATGGAGTTGAAGCGCAAAACAGTCTCACGCTATGTGAGTGCCATTTATCGCAAACTGGGTGTGAGGCGTCAACCGAATGCACGCATGCAAGCAATAGCGCTCTTGGAGTTTTTAGCACTCCATCGACAACCCATGAAGGGTGTTCTGATCACAGTCAATTCAGACACGCTTGCGCATGCTGATGAAATGGATGCAACAATTGGAGTGGGCGAAGGTGCCGGTGGTGTCGCTGAAGCTTTAGCAGGTGTTCTGGCGGCTGAAGTGGATGAAGATCCATTAGCGGGCCTTTTTGATATAGAGCCCACCTCTGTGTCTGATGAGCTTCAAGCTGCAACTGACTCTGCGCGTCTGACAGAATCTTCATCGTAGGCGTATAATGCCTAAAAGGAAATATCGATGGGGCTTTATCAACAACAGTGGACTGCAAATAAACAATCGATAGTGCTAGTGATCTTGGCACTGAGTGTTGGCGGCTGTGCCACCGTAACGCAGACCCTACCGCAGCAGCAAGTGTTGCCACCCCCTCAGCCCATAAAGCGCACCTTACCGGCAATTCCTGCACCGCAAGCCGTTGAGGCAGCACCGCCTGTTTATCCTGTTCAACCCAACCCGGTGCCGCGCATACCAGCACCCATAAAGCAGCCCGATCCCATAGTCGCACCCGCAAGCAAAGGACAACCTGCGGTAAAGACCGTGCTCTTAAAAGTACTCAATGCGTCTAAGCCAAACAAGCAACCCAAAAAATACACCGTGCAATCTGGAGACACCCTCACCAAGATTGCCAGTCGCCATCACGTCACCCTAGAAATGCTCAAACTGACGAATCAAGTGAAAACAGACCTTATCAGTGTGGGGCAAGTGTTGCTTATTCCGGCGGCTGACCTGCACATCGAAATCGACAAATCCGAAAACAGACTCAGGCTTTTCAACGACGATCAACTCATTCGCAATTACCCTGTCGCTACAGGTGATCAAGGCCTCTCCCCGGTGGGCAGCTACACCGTTGCCAATCGGCTCATTCAACCCACCTGGTACTGGCAGGGGGTGGCCGTGACAAAAGATGACCCTGATTATCCCATTGGCACGCGCTGGTTGGGCTTATCCAAAAAAGGATATGGCATTCATGGCACCAACGAACCTGCGAGCATTGGCAAGCAAGCCTCACATGGGTGCGTGCGCATGCACAATGTCGATGTCGAAGAACTCTTTGAAGTCGTGCCCGTCGGCACTAAGGTGAAGATTGTTGAGTAGGGTTTGGCAGGGCACAGAGAGGCTAGTGCACCTAAAGTCAGTTAAATGTCCTGTCGCACTATTTTTCAAAAGCCGTCATTGATATAGCATAAGTAGACCTGTCGATAAACTTATGCTGTGGTGGCGCTGCCCATGAATAGAGTTATCCTTTCTGTTTGTCTGATCTTTTCCAGCTTTTCTGTGAGTCATGCCTCTGAGAGAGGCGCCCTTACCGATGATCAAATTCGCCAACACTTGATACAACAATCGATTGCTTCCTATCCCGGCAATTGCCCTTGTCCGTATAACAGAACGAGTAATGGTAGCAAATGCGGTAAGCGCAGTGCGTACAGCAAGCCGGGGGGTTATTCGCCGCTTTGTTATAAGTCGGATGTGAGTGATGAGAGGGTGGAGGGGTATCGAAAGAGGAATGGGGTTGATTAGGTGTCGGAAAGGTCTGAGTATGAATGTTCCTGAATTACGCTGAAGAAATTAAGGAGTTATTCGAATATTATTTTAATTTGGCAGTGCATGGGTCGAGATTAGTGGGCACAGAGTAGTCAGTATTGAGGGAAGCTTAAACAGGTGAAGCAGTTATGAGGACAGAATTTGTGGATTTTTTAGGACTAGTCGTTACAGCAGGTTCCGGCTTTATCGGTGTAATGCTAGGCTCATGGCTCTCAGCGCGATATGGTGAAAAGCAACGGAATCTTATCTTTATAGAAAAGCAGCTAAAAGAGCTGTACTCACCTTTGTTAGGTATCAGGAAAGAAATAGCAACCCTAAGTGAATATCGACGACTAGCTGAAGACGCATCTGGTACATGGTGGAAAAGAGTATGCTCAATTGCTGAACGAATAAAAGATGATCCTATTCTGGAAGAATACTTCGACAAAGAAGGTGGCATGATAATGCCTCAGATTGAGTATAACAATGCTCAGCTGAAAGATAGGCTAATTCCTGCTTATCGACAGCTAATCAAAGTGTTCAAAAATAACTACTGGTTAGCCGAAGAGGATACTAAACAACACTTTTCAAAGTTAGTTATGTTTGTTGAAATGTGGGACCGCATCTTATCTCACACACACCCAAGGGAGGTAATGAATACGCTGCGGATCGAGGAAAAAGAGTTGCTTGGGCTGTATGAGAATATAGAAGCTCAGCACGCTAAGCTAAGGGCGCGTATTAAAGGGAGGGGCACAATGAACTGGTCTAAAGGTTTTTTACGTGCTGGAATTCTAGCATCGGTAATTTGGACAATGTGTATAGCAGTTTCAATCGGCACGGAATACATGAAATTTTCCTCTGAGCGAAAGGAGCTGTTATCCGTAGAAAAGCCTCCTTTCGGCTTTGTATACGATCCTACTGTGAAAGGCATATTTTTTCAATGGCAGAGGCCAGATCCTAATGGCAATCCAAATACGAGTCATGTACAAGAGTTTAAGCTAAGAAGTTCGAAAGTGTTTGAGTACCTGTTAGTTCCTCTGCTGTGTTTGTTGATCATTTGTTTTGGATTATTTTACGCGCTGAAGTGGATTTGGGCAGGCTTTGTATTCCAGCGCCATCACGCTAAATATCTTACTCGAAGCGCTGACTAAGCAGTCTTGGTGTATTTAGTATTGTGTCCCGAGAATTTTTTGATTTAAGATTAAGTATTAACATTGTATCGATATTATAAGTCACCTGATAATTTAAATTATTTCGCAAAATGACATCTAAGCTAGCCATTCAAAACATAATTACATATGGGGATCTTCTTGAGCGCCGATTCTACTCAGATGAAGGGTTTAGAAGCGAATTTGAGCTATATCCAGTAGCGTGGTGTCTTTCGATCCCAGAAAATCGTGTTAAAGGAACGATAGTTCTTTCAGATAAGAAGTGGAGTCGTTTTGCAGAAAGGCATTATACAACGATCGTTCGATGTTGGGAGGCTCGCGAAGCTAAAAAGGATATAATTGCAGTCAGTTATGCAGGGATAAAGTCTCCAGATACGAACCATTATATTCAGATGCACCGGCTGCTCCTAGAGTTTTATTGTTCCTTAGGTGCGGCGATTGAGAACATGGAAGAAACATGTAATTCATACCCAGTAAACGGAGCCACCCAGTTTAGGAAAATTTATACACGTGACAATCGTGAGTATTCCCTTGAGTGGCTATTTAAAAGGCGACATCAATTTATTCATAAGGCGCTAGTACCCTGCTTTGGTGAAAATGGACTAATCTGTATAGATGCTTCTATGTTTGACGATGTTGACACTAAATGGGAACATTTAAGACCGATAAGGATTTCAGATATAGCAAACATTATTGAAGC
>JAJDCC010000105.1 GCA_029261015.1 Candidatus Omnitrophota bacterium
AACCATAAGTGTTTGCAATCCAACCAATCCCCAGCTGAACAAGCATCACCGGAATAGCATAAACAATTTCTTCCACAATAAACGCACTGTCGGCAGCAATTTTCAGCACCCTTGCTTCATCTTTCACAAACCGACCTACAGTGGCCTTCACTAGACTCACCCACCAACCGGTTGCCGCTTGCGACCTATCACTGGAATTCATCTTTATCGTATGCTCAGCATCAACATTACTGACAATGGGCATAACAATATCATTTCGTGATGGGTTCATTAGATTAGCCTGTGGGGCTTTACTAGACACCTCCTCTGATATCAGAACATCTTTCAATAAGTCATCTTCAGCAAAAAACTCCACATCAATCCCTTGGGTTCCACGTAAATCCGTTTCAATAAGTTCTGCATCAGTAGAATTGGCGTCACTTAAATCTGCCCCGCCCACGATGGCAGGCACAATACTCACATCCAAATCACCCACTAGCGTATCCATTGCCAATTCTTGATCTGTATCTCCGTCCACAAACACACGTACAAATGACCGAATATCACCTTCTTTAAAAATATGTGGCGCTAATTCAGGATTCTTTTCAGCTAGTGTCTGTAATAGGTCGCGAACCGTCAAACCCTGCACAGTAGAGGTCACCCCTTCATCAGTGGTTTGAGATGCATCGACGTAGGTTCTCAGAGGTGTTGGTAACTTGACTGTAGTAACAGGAAGACCTGTAACAGCGCTATCAAAATAGGAAGTTGGATCACCTGCTACTGAAAATTTACTCAGATCTAAATTGGCATCCAGTTCATTACCGAATTCAGGCCGAGCCTTCTGTAATTCCAAATAAACTGATTGAACACTTTGGAAAACCACATGGCCACTTTTTTGAGCAAAAACAAAACGATCAATGATTCGACGGTTCATCTCTGCATTACCATCAACCAATGCGCTCCATCCAAACTGAGCCAGAATATTAAGTCCCGCAAGATAATCTTGAGCATGGGTCGTTTGGTCTAGGAAGTTAAGTACAGCTTTTTGAAGCGTTGTGATACTGTCATTCGGTAATTGATTCTTGCTGATGGCAGTAAAGCTGACCAACGCTCCTGGCCAAGCCTTATCCATTAAAACAAATAGAATCTGTTGATTGGTTTGAGGGCTTTGGCTTAAGCCTAATTGATTGAACAGTTGTAGAGCGATTTGTGCTGTCGCTTCATGACTGTCATTCAACCATGTTGCCATCTTTTCAATGACTTGTTCCTGCTCAGGCTTTTGGAGTGTTTGAGACAGTAATACAGTGACCGCTTTTTGACGCTCAGCAATGCTGGCACTATCGGCAGCAACGAACACGCCTGCAAGGGCTGCTCTGCGAAGCTCACCCGACTCTGGAGCACCTAACTGTTCCAATAAATCTAAAGCCACAATACGTTGCGCCATAGGAAGCTGTGTATTTTGATTGACTGATAACAGCGTATTCAAAACAGCACGCCCTAGCTCATCCGTTTGAGGCCATCCAAGTTTGGATACCCACGCCATCACTTCACTGGGAGATGCCTTGTTGAGGACTATGGATTGAATCACTTGCTCTAATAATATTTGATTCAACTCCGCATCCTCTGTCCACCTTTCAAGATAATTCAACACAGTATTTTGCTCTGACTGCATCGGAGTCACTTCTCCGTTTTCGACAGCATCCATGGACACAGACGTGTTTTGGTGCACCAAATGTAATTGACCATCAGGTTTCACAAAAGCTGGCCCCTGGTTGGTATAAACAAAGTCTCCTGCGGCTACCTTTGGGATAGCCATGACTTCAGGTTCTTCTTGAATTACAGGCGCTATGACAAGTGCTTGTCTATCACGATACCGCTGAGCCATGGTAGGCACCTGCCCAGCAACCCAACTCACAACCCCGGCAATAGTGGACGCCGTAGCAGAACCTGTTAAAGACATAATCATTCCCGTGGCAAATATTGGAATCACGGTACTGAAGGTTTGTGGATCAGCAATAGTCGCTTGAATTGCGCGTGTCACATTCTCGCGATTTAACACCGTTGCCTGATTCTGTGCATCTGCAACAATCGGCACATCTTGTTCAATTAACGTTGGATCCATTTCGACCTGCATCTGGTCATTGATTTTAAATACCAACATACCTGCGGCTGTCAGTGCCAACCCCATACCTAAGAGTTCTGGGTTTGACACTATAATCTCCTGAATCGAGCCCACTAACTCCGTCATATTCACTACAGGTCCTGAAGCCAAAAACTCATGAATCCAAGGAATCTCAAAACCGGCAAAAGCAGCCTGATGCCCAGGAATCAAAACCGCTTGTTCTCCATTGCGAAAAGGCACTTGTAACCCTGCCATCACAGAGGTTAAGAGGATAGGAATGAGCGCCTTACGGTCAGACCTGCGCATCAGTTTTTCAAGTCGAGGAAAAGCTCCAGCAAGTCGCGCTTTGTACTTGCTCTCATCAAAAGGAGTGGAGACTTGTGGGGCTATGACTGCATAAGCAATGTTGTTAGCTTTAAACCGCTCAATTAACCCCTCGGTGTGAAACCCCCCTGTGACTTGAATAGCCGCATCGGCGTTTTGCTGCTCCATAATAGTGAGTGAGTTCATACCCAATACCGAGTCACGACGAATCGCTAAGTCATAAAATTCACGTAAAGTGTTTTGCGCCTCTTCAAGCCGAATCAAATCAACTTCATCCAAAACCTGCTCCTGCACTGCGTTCCACAAACGCATATCCATCGAAGGAGCACTCAACTCAGCAAGTCGTTCGGTATACGACTTCCATTGGGTACGAGACAATTCAAGACCCGCCAAATCCTGCAATAACCGCACATCCCGAATTAAACGGGCTACCGCATGCTGTCTCTCCTCAGTAAAAAATGCAGATTCTACTTGCTGCTGTATGGCCTCCATTTCAGAGTAAACTTGTTCATACCGAATACTTTCCAAAAGTTTTAAATATGTGAAATACTGACGCAGCGCTGAAAGATCCTGCGGAGAACCAGCCTGAGCGGAAGCAGATGGCAAATAAACACCCCTATTTTGCGCCAACTGCTGAGCCAGCCGGTAGTATGCGCGTGGCGCCGCATGCCCCTGATCGATTGCGTGCTGCAGTTGATTCAACCTTTCACGACTTTCTTCTGGCAACCGAGGCCATAACATGGAAAGGAATACTTTTAAGTCTTTTTCGACTTGAGTCAAATCAATCACTTGCTGGTATTGATAAGCTTCAAGCAAACCATAAACATGTCTATATTTTCCAAGATCCAGTTCAGCTTCTTGTGCTAATCGGGCCAACTCAAAAATATAAGCCTGAAACACCGAGTCCTGATGACTTTTTCGATAAGCCTGCTCAACACCCACTAAAGAATGCAGCGATGGAGGATAAATCTCCTGTGGCAGTGGTGCTAATCGCTCCTCTAACCGAGCTAACAGTGGGTCCAACGCCTTTTTCAAAGCGCTGGTCTGCTGATAAACCGCCAGATTTTCCAAATAGACTGACGCATCCTCAATCCCCCAAACTTCAGCAGATTCTGGATGAGTGATCGCAAAGTACTCGGCTCCGGTAAACAAACCTTGTTGCAAAAAACGTTTTGCAATGCGTTCTGTCACTACAGAGTCAGGAAACTGGGCATAGAGATCAGTGTGGGCTAATCCCTCTGCTCCTTCAGATAAAATCAAATCAACACCACTGATCTGATTCAAGTGAGCGGTTAAGCGCGCGATGTGGGTTTGCGCCTCTTCGTGGGTGTGAAGGTCTTGAATATGAAAGATAAGTCCGGCAGGTTCTGCATCTTCCGGCTGCCAATACTCAAGAATGCGACCTGCATCCTCGGGTACCTGCAAAAGAGATAGGTCAAGCTGATTCAAAGCCCAGGAAGGCTGAGTAGACAGTGAAGCTTGAGGACTAGCGGCGACCGGATAAACAGGAAGGCTCGTAATACCAATAGTGGCCGCAACGGTTAAAGACAACCGTCGAAACCAAAGCGGCATACGTCGCTTGGAATGAAATTCTCTAAAGTTTATTTCTTGCCTCATGCATACCCACACAGATACAGAGGTAAAGGACTACCTTCTTAGTTATAAAAACGTTAATATAAGTATATAGTAATTTATGCTTCCCTACAAGCGCGGTAGCGCTACCTAGAATTGTGTAACTCTATTATTCATAGCTAGTTACGAACATCGCCAATTAAGCCCTTCCCTAACCCCACAAAAAAAGGGCCCCTCCCATCAGGAAGAGCCCTTTTAACGCCTAACAAGCTAAACCAGCTTAGAAGGAGTAAGAAACTCCAACACCACCGTAGATATCTACCTGCTGATCAGGCAAAACATCTTTGTCAGCTGAGTCGGTATAGTTCAAGAAAGCTGTCGCTTCAACGGACTCGGTCACTGCATAAGAAGCAGAAATCCCGATATTCCAATCGAATGCGCCACTGTCTGTACCTGCATAAGCTGCTGCGAACTCATCGCCAGCAAAACCAATACCGGTACTGATACCCAAACCAAGACCTTCAGGAGAATCCTCTACCAAAGCTAAAAGGTCTAAAGAAGCCCCCAAAGCAAAGTAAAAGTCGTTCACTTCATCAAAATCATAGTAAACGTCACCTGAAAAAGATACCGCATCCACAGGAGCTAAACCTAAACTCAAGTAGACTTCATGCGTTGTTGTGTCTGCACCCAATTGTGGAAAAAGATACGTGATCAATCCCACTGAAGCTGAGAACATTTCAGCATCATCTGGCAAAGGAATCGCATAAGCAACCGTAAGGTCAACCTCTGAGAACTCCCCTTCTTCAAGCGTTCCACCAAAACTACCTAAGTCCATGTTTCCCCAAACGTTGAAACTTAAACCACTATCATGAGCAACATCTACATAAGGTTGTAACACAGCGTCATCATTAAACGTAACACCACGCCACACATATGCACTGGCTAAATCAACACCTGCTGTAACCTCTGCTGCCTGAACCGCGTGGGTTGTTGAGACTAGTGAAGCTCCTGCCACGACGACCCCAAGTAACATTCGGCGAGTTAAATTGTTCATCCGATTACTTCCTCCTAAATATCACTTACACTTAGCTTCATCCCACGGTTTGCCTAAACCAGAAGCTTGTACTTTCTTGCTTGAAATGAAGTGTAACTCTATGCGATTTCGACAATGTAATCAAGAGATTAAATTTATGTGACAACCCGGACAGTCTAGGACATAACGGGACAAAAAAAGGGGCAGCAGCCCCCTTTTTACTTGTGGTAGGATTCTCCGCGAAGAATGGTGGCTGCTCGGTATAACTGCTCTAACAACACCACACGGGCCAATTCATGCGGAAAGGTCATCTGGGAAAGGGACAATTTCAGGTCAGCACGCTCAATCACAGCAGAAGAGACACCCGTTGGCCCACCCACAACAAAACTCAATCGACCGCGCTCAGCGCTCAATTTCGCCAACTGCTCTGCCAAAGCTTCACTGGAACACGGCACACCGTCGGGAATCAGTAGAATACAACAAGTATTGGGCACCAACACTTCTAGAATGCTCTGACCTTCTCGATCACGGG
>JAJDCC010000106.1 GCA_029261015.1 Candidatus Omnitrophota bacterium
TAGGGCTTGAAGGACAAAATTACTGTACTGCTTTTTGCAAAGCACGCCAATGATCAAGACGCTCTTTAATATGCTTTTCATAACCGAGGCCGGTTGGTGTGTAATACTCTGGTTTGTCTTTGGCAAGGTAGGTCTGCGGTATAAAGTGTTCTGCTGAGTTATGCGCATATTCATAGCCCACGCCATGCCCCATTTTCTTAGCCCCTTTATAGTGTCCATCTTTTAGGGCTTCGGGTACGGGGAATGTGCGCCCACTTTCCACATCGGCCATCGCTTGGTTGATTCCCATATAAGACGCATTGGATTTAGGGGATGTCGCAATATAAGTGACCGCTTGTGCTAAAGGGATGCGGCATTCAGGCATTCCGGTGAATTCGGTGGCTTGCATGGCAGCCACTGCAATCATGAGCGCACGCGGGTCGGCATTGCCGACATCTTCACTGGCACAAATCATCACACGCCGCGCAATAAAACGTGGATCTTCTCCGGCATACAACATCTTGGCTAACCAATACAAAGCCGCATCTGGGTCTGAGCCTCGCATTGATTTGATAAAAGCAGACGCTGTATCATAATGTGCATCTCCGGCCTGATCATAAACGACAGCCTTGCGCTGAATCGATTCTTCAACTACTTGTAGTGTTAATTCAATAACACCTTCTGCATTAGACTCGGTGGTTAGCACGGCTACTTCTAATGCATTCAGAGCACGTCGCGCATCACCATCACACACTTGGGTCAGGTGATCCAGAGCATCCTCTTGCAACAGGGTTTTGTGCTGTCCCAAGCCACGCTCTTCTTCGGATAAGGCTCGATGCATCAGAGTGCGGATATCTTCGGCTTTAAGCGGCTGAAACTCACACACCAAGGATCGAGATAAAAGTGCGGGCACCAATGCAAAAGAAGGATTGGCTGTCGTTGCGCCAATCAACAAGACCGTGCCTTCTTCTAGATCAGGAATGAGCACATCTTGTTGTGAGCGATTGAACCGGTGAATTTCATCAATAAATAAAAGTGTGCGTTGACCATTTAGTCGAGCGCGTTGCTGGGCTTTTTGAATCACATCACGCAATTGAGTCACACCCGAAGCTGTCGCATTTAAGGTTTCATACACCGCATTAGTGCGTTCAGCAATCAGCCGCGCTAAAGTGGTTTTACCTACACCGGGAGGGCCATACAAAATCAGAGAACTTAAGCGATCCGATTCAATCGCGCGTCTTAAAATTTTACCGGGAGCCATTAAATGCAATTGCCCCACAAATTCATCCAGATTTTGGGGTCGCATTCGTGCTGCTAATGGAAGCAGTTTGTGCTGTTGAGTGGCTTGCTTAGGTGAGTCAAAAAGATCCATACGATAAGTTCTCTGTGGGAAATAAAAAGGCCCGCGCTGCCGGTGGTTTCCGCAAGTAGTGAACCACCCTCAACAGGTGGGCACCCTATCTCAAGGGACTATGACTCGCATCGAACTAGCTTGCATGTCCCAGAAGAAATTCGGATTCCCGAATATAAGAAACGTTGGTTCAAAATAACAGACCCTTTCGTACAGCGCAGGGGTGCTATTAGACTAGCAAAAAGGGGGGCTGGCGTCTAGGTTTTGTGGGGATATTTGAGAAAGCGCTTTCTTGCATAAAGCCTTAACTAAGCATTCAACCCATTCTTTTAGAGACATCTCTTGGCGCAACACACTGGGAATACTGTATTTATCGTTCCAATCAAAAACTATCACCACTCAGCTGCGCTCTTGGTTCATGATTCGCATAAATCGCTCTGGCTCTTCCAGAACTTCAAATCCTTGCTGATGATAGAACTCATGCGCGGTACGTGTAGCTAAAAGTAAAAACCGAATCGACTTAATTTTAGGATGCTCTTTGATATGTTGGGTTAAGAGCTTCCCCAAACCTTTGCAACGATAGCCCTCTAGCACAAACAGATCCATGATGTAACCAAAAGTCGCACAATCTGTTACGACTCGCGCAAAACCCACCATCTTTGTATCGTTTTCATACAGTCCAAAACACAGTGAATTATCGATGGCGGTTTGGATGGTTTCTTTTGTGCGACCTTTTGCCCAATAAGAGCGGTTAGACAGAAAATCAAAGATCGCTTCGATGTCGAGCTTGGATTTGTCTTCGCTGATCGAAAATGTTTCAGCCATTTGCAGGTAAATCTTCTCCAAACATAATGCGATGGCCATCGGGAGTCACAACTCCAAACTCGCGCATACCCCATTCTTTGTCTGCTAGAGGCTGCACAAAGTCAACACCATTGGATTGATAGAGCGCATACAAAGATTCGATGCCATGGACTTCGATATAAGCAAAGTAGGAATGATCTCCGGTAGCTTTAGCAGACATGGCATCTTTACATTCACCGAGCATGACATGAAAAGATTGCAGCGATAGAAACTCCCACCCTTCTACAGAAAAGGCGCGCTTGAATCCAAGTTTGTTGATGAAATAATCCGTCGCAATTTTAAGGTCATTTACGGCGAGCACATGACGCGAATCGACTACTTTTAAATCTTCATGCATTCTGTTTCATCAACTATTTAAACCATCGTAAGTATGTTTCTCTAGCGCCGACACATCCACATTTTTTAAACAACGCACATTAATGGACGCAACAGGGCCCTTAGGGTCTTCACCGAAAGAAAAGGGTTGAGTGCCACATTGAGTGCAAAATTGATGCTGTATGGCATGCTTATTGAATGTGTATGTCTTCAGCAAATCTTCGCCAGAAATAAGCTTGAATTGGCTACGTGGCACGAACC
>JAJDCC010000107.1 GCA_029261015.1 Candidatus Omnitrophota bacterium
AATTATTTGCAACCCAATTACCAATTGAATGTGCTCTTTGCATCAGCCAATGGCATCACAAAGGGATCTCCTGTTCAATATGCGGGGGTTGAGGTTGGCAAGGTGCAGGAGATCAAAATTGTGGAATTGCCTGATAATCCAACACCACAGGTGGGCTTAACCATTCGACTGCCTGAAGGGGTTGTGGTTCGCGAAGATGATGAAGCGGCCATCAGTACGTTGGGTTTGCTGGGTGAAAAGTATCTGGAAATCACACCAGGATCAGGTCGCGGTGTGATTCTGAAGCAAAATGGCATGCTTACAGGGAAGCACCCTGTTTCTGCTGAAATGTTGTTGGAACGCTCCGGTACGGTATTGACGGAGCTGGAACAAACGCTGCAAACCATCAATAATGTAGTGGGAGATCCTAAAACGGGTTTGTATTTGAAAGAAGCATTGCGTGAAGCTCGCGATGCGACACGGCATTGGAAAGTGTTGGCTGAACGTTTAAATTTGGCAATGACTTATGTAGAATCCGGGCAAGGCTCTTTGGGTAAGTTGTTGTTTGACGAAGAATTGTACAATCGGGCTACTTTACTCGTTGAAGATTTGCGAGCCAATCCTTGGAAGTTGCTTTTCAAAGGTAAGAAGTCGGATAAGAAAGACAGATGATTTCCCACTTCGGGTGTTTAAAGAAAGCGTATGGCCAAACTCAAAACCCTTTTCAATTGTCAACAATGCGGTTACCAGTCTCCCAAATGGCTGGGCCGTTGCCCTGATTGTGAATCTTGGAACAGCTTAGTTGAAGAATTGATCGCTACAGAAACCCCGTCTCAAGCTACGGCGGTTGCTGACATCCCCACACTCCTTTCTGCCATTCCTACCGAAGACAGTCCTCGTTTATCGACAGGTGTGTCTGAATTTGATCGTGTTCTAGGTGGGGGAATGGTTGCTGGATCTGTCACCTTGGTTGGCGGAGAGCCAGGCATAGGAAAATCCACATTGCTTTTGGGGGTTGCGGGTGCTGTAGCAGCTCAAGGGCATGAAGTGCTTTATGTCAGTGGCGAAGAATCTCTACGGCAAACCAAATTACGTGCCATTCGATTAGGGTTAGCAGAGTCCACGCTGAAATTAGTGGCGCAAACGCAACTTGAATCCATCCAAAAAACACTCAGCAAAGAAAAACCCCAGCTCGTTATTTTAGATTCTATTCAGGTCATGGAAATGGCCGCTTTGGATTCTGCCCCAGGTTCCATTGGTCAAGTGCGTGCTTGCGCGCATGCTTTAGTGCATCAAGTCAAACAGACCCGAACAGCATTGATGATTGTGGGGCACGTCACTAAAGAGGGGGCAATCGCTGGACCCAAGGTGTTGGAACACTTAGTGGATACCGTACTGAATTTTGAAGGGGATTCCATGAGTGGCTTTCGTTTGTTGCGCTCATCGAAAAACCGTTTTGGTGCCACGCATGAGTTGGGTGTTTTTCATATGGCTACTGAGGGTTTGATTGAAGTCACCAATCCATCTGAGCTTTTTCTTAGCGAGCGTAAGAGTGCTGTTGCCGGATGTATGGTCACTGTGAGTATGGAAGGTTCGCGTCCGATCCTTGCTGAGATTCAAGCCTTGACGAGTCCAAGTGGAGTGGGGATGCCACGCAGACGCACGACTGGTGTTGATGGCAAGCGCTTGTCGATGCTCTTAGCGGTTTTAGAAAGACGTGTGGGGCTACGGCAATTGGCCCAACAGGACGTCTTTGTCTCGACTTTAGGCGGAATGCGTGTGCATGAGCCGGGGGCGGATTTGGGTATTGCGCTAGCCGTGGCCTCAAGTTTACAGGAGGTCCCTATTCCTAGGCATGTTGCTGCTATTGGAGAGGTGGGGTTAACAGGTGAAGTGCGGCCTGTGATGAATATTGAACAACGCATTTTCGAAGCAAAGCGTGTGGGATTTTCACAATGTCTGGTGGCTAAAGGGCGTGGTATGCCAAAGAGTGATTCTGAGATTGAACTGATTCCAGTGACCCACGTATCTGAAGCGGTGAAGCGAGTCCTAAAAGGATAGTCATGAGGAGACAAGTTTTATGGATCTAAAAATTGTGCGTATTGCCTTTATTTTAGGAACCGGTCTGGTGACATCACAATTGTTTGGCTTAGATTTGGGGTGGCCGACCTGGATGCGTGCATTGTTAGGTATAGGGTCCGCTGCTGTTTTGGTGGCTCTGGAGTCTTTTATCCATCGCGCTGCGCGTGTGTCTGTGCGTGGTTTGTCCGTTACCGTATTTGGATTGCTGATGGGTTTGATTATGGCTAAATTAGCCACAGATGCGATTGGCTTGGTGACTCGAGATACTGTGGTTTTAGATGTGATTCATGTCGCGTTGACTTGGGGATTTTGTTATATCTGTGCAGTTGCCGCCTTGCGTGGTCAAGATGAATTTAACCTGATCATCCCCTATATTCGATTGACACGCAAAGATCGCGGTGAAGATTCTTATTTGGTGGATACCAGCGCTATCATTGATGGACGATTATTGGACTTGTGTCGGACACGTTTTATTGAGGGCCGTTTGTTGATTCCACGTTTTGTGTTAAAGGAACTGCAGACGGTGGCGGATAGCAATGATTCGATAAAACGCAGTCGTGGACGCAGAGGTTTGGATGTTTTAAACCAGCTGCGTGAACAACACAATGTGGATGTGCGTATTCGTGATGAAGACCTTCCTCAGATTGAAGAAGTGGACGCAAAACTCGTGAAGTTGGCTCAAATTCTAGGAGCTCGAATCATCACGAATGATTTTAATTTGAATAAAGTGGCAGAGTTTCAAGATGTGGGCGTATTGAATGTGAATGAATTGGCTAAAGCATTGAGACCGGTGGTTTTGCCCGGTGAGCAGATCGACATTCGTCCGATTAAAGAAGGTAAAGAATCGCATCAGGCGATTGGTTATTTGGATGATGGCACGATGGTTGTGGTGGAACACGGGCGTGCTTTAATTGGCAAAGATGTCCATGGTGTTGTGACGAGTGTGTTGCAAACATCTGCGGGCCGTATGGTGTTTGTCAAAGTTGAGGGACACCCGGATCCTCACGACGCAGAATAGTGATTGCTATGTCTAAAACTGTTGCTGCCATTGTTCCTGCTGCTGGATTGAGTCGACGCTATGGAGGATCAACGCGCAAGGCTTATGTGCAGCTAGCGGGTAAGCCGGTTTTGGTACATACCCTCCAGGCCTTAGAATCGGCTCCTTCGATTGGCAGTGTTCAGGTCTTGGTCAAGCGTGAAGATATCCCCCAAACAGAAGCCTTGATAAAACGGTATCAGCTAAAGAAAGTCCTACCTCCAGCAGTGGGCGGAGCTTCGAGGTCAGCTTCGGTGGCCAATGGGGTGAAGCTTCTGGCTTCTGGGGTGAAATGGGTAGTCATTCACGATGGGGCCCGTCCCTGTGTGAGTCCTCAGTTGATCGAAAAGACCCTACGAGCTGCCAAGCGTCATGGTGCTGCAGTGTGTGGGATTCCAGCGGCCTCAACGGTCAAACAAGTGACCCCGAAAGGTCTGGTTTGTGCTACCCTAGACCGCAAGACCCTGTGGACGGTTCAAACCCCACAGGTTTTTCGTCGCGACTGGCTAGAACAGGCTCTGCATAAGGCTGGTAGACGTTTATCGGTGTTTTGGGATGATGCCCATGTGTTAGAATCAGCTGGATTTTCTGTCCATATGGTGAAGGGTGAAGAAGGCAATATCAAGGTGACTCGTCCTGCAGATACAGCGATTGCAAGCGCGCTATTGAAGGGGGTAAAGACATGAGAGTCGGCATTGGTTATGATATTCACCGTTTGGTTGCTGGTCGTCCGCTGATACTTGGCGGCGTTTCGATTCCATCTGAGGTGGGTTTAGCGGGACATTCAGATGGGGATGCGATGTTGCACGCGGTTACAGATGCTATTTTGGGAGCGATTGGTGGCCCTGATATCGGGGAGCTGTTTCCGAGTGAAGATGATCGTTTGATTGGCGCGGATAGCAAGGTTTTTGTGGACGAAGCACTTCGTCGATTAAACGAAGCTCACATGCGCATTGGGAATTTGGATATTGTGGTGATTGCACAACAACCCAAGATGTCTCCTCACAAGGTGGCAATTAAAAAGAGATTAGCCGAGTTGTTACATATAGAAGAGAAACGAGTCAATTTAAAAGCAAAATCGACCGAAGGTTTTCCTCCGGAAAATGAGGGCATTGCTGTCCATGCAGTGGTGTTGTTGAAATAATGATTTGGATGTATTTATTGCTCGTCTTTGTAGTGGTCCTGGTGCTCATTCGCATTATTTTTCGCGAAGAGATCAGTGCGACTTTTGACCGAGACCCGGCTGCGCGCAGTTCGATAGAAATCATGCTGACGTATTCAGGGCTTCACGCTTTAATTGGACACCGCATGGCGCACACGTTACATAACCTGAAAGTGCCTTTTTTACCGAGAATGATTATGAGTTGGGTGCGCTGGCTTACAGGGATCGAAATTCATCCGGCGGCTAAAATTGGACGGCGTTTTTTCGTGGATCATGGCATGGGTGTGGTGATTGGCGAAACGACTGTCATTGGTAATGATGTGACCTTGTTTCAAGGGGTGACCTTAGGGGGGACGGGTAAAGAGCAGGGCAAGCGCCATCCCACTTTAGGGAATAACATTGTGGTGGGGGCTGGATCTAAAGTTTTGGGTAACATCACCATTGGCGACCATTCGATGATTGGTGCCAATGCGGTTGTGATTCGCAGTGTGCCAAAGCATTCTACTGTAGTTGGTGTGCCGGGTCGTGTAGCCAAGATCAAAGACAAGCATTTCAAAGGCATCAACTTAGAACACTCGTTATTGCCCGACCCACTGGTGGGGCGTTTAGAGCACCTTCAACATGAAATCGATATGATTGAGAATCAAATGACACACTTTCATGATGAGCCTGAACACTCTCATGAAGAGAAGACCGAGGGCAATAAGTCGTGAAGTTTTATAATACCCTTTCCCGCAAAGTAGAACCCCTAGTACTTCAGAACGCAGATTCAAAAAAGATCCGCATGTATGTGTGTGGTCCTACGGTTTACGATCTCCCTCATATTGGTCACTTACGCAGTGCGTTTGTGTTTGATGTGATGCGACGTTTTTGGCAGCACAGCGGCTACGAAGTCCAGTTTGTGCGTAATGTCACCGATGTGGATGACAAAATCATCGACAAAGCTGTAGCTGAATTGAAGGAACAAGGCACTGAGAACACTCAACAAGTGTGTGTCGATAAATGCCAGGAAGTGTCACAGCGCTATTTGAAAGCCTATCATGATGTACTGGCCACCTTTCATGTCATTAAGCCCACTATTGAACCTTTAGCCACCGAACATGTGACGCCTTTAATGACTGATTTTATTGCGAAGTTGATTGATGAAGGTAAGGCTTATGCGTCTGAAGGGAATGTGTATTTTTCTG
>JAJDCC010000108.1 GCA_029261015.1 Candidatus Omnitrophota bacterium
GAGGAGGATCAATTGACCTTTAAGGCTCAGGAACTCCAGCATGCTTAAAGCGGCACAACAAGCATTACACAGCCTTGCCAACCCTGACAAGGCTGTGTTTCTACAACGGTTTTTTAAAACTGGGCCAGGCGAATACGGTGAAGGCGATTGTTTTTTGGGCATCACGGTCCCTGAAATACGCAAGCTAGTCAAAAAGCATCAAGCACTGTCTCACCAAGATGTGATTCGTCTACTCAAATCCAAGTGGCATGAACAGCGTTTGTTTGCGTTATTGATTTGGGTAGAGCACTTCCAGAAAGGTTCCGCCGAAGAGCAGGCCCGGATTGTTGAAGATTATTTGGCTCATAGTGAATGGATCAACAACTGGGATTTGGTTGACTGCTCGGCTCATAAAATTGTCGGGCCTTATTACTTTGGTAAAAGTAAATCCGTTCAAAAGCAATTAGCAAAATCTGAGTTGCTGTGGGATCGACGCATTGCGGTGGTGTCTACTTACTACGAGATTCGCCATCAAGAATTTGGCCTTATCCTTGGGTTAGCCAAGACACTCTTGAAAGATTCAGAAGACCTGATGCATAAAGCTGTTGGGTGGATGCTGCGCGAGATGGGGAAACAGGATCAGTCTGTTCTAGAAGTTTTTTTAGAGGAGCACGTAACACAGATGCCGCGTACGATGCTGAGGTATGCGATTGAGAAACTTCCTGAAAAAAAGCGTAAGGCATACCTCAATAAATGATCTTCAAATGGGGCAATGGCTTGCCCCTAGGGTTCTGTGGGTTTATACTGAGGGCATCCAAAGGAGCTCGATATGTCTGACCCTCTTCAAATACGCAATATTGGTAAAGTGTCACGGTCATGGTTGGCTGAGGCGGGTATTGTGACTTTAGAAGATCTCAGAGCCCAGGGTTCAGTTTCCACATTCCGTATTATCAAGTCCCAGCAACCACGCGCTTCGCTCAACTTGCTGTGGGCTTTAGAAGGCGCCGTTCAGAATATGGATTGGCGTGATTTGACAGAAGAGCACAAACGACGTCTCAGAAAAGAATTAGTCTTAAAACAACTGCAATTAGTCCCTCGTTAATCCGCGTTCAGGCTGCAGTAAACCCAAGGAGTTACCCATGGCGAGTGCCGAAGCACGTCATATTCTTGTCGACACCGAAGAGAAATGTTTGGAGTTGAAACAGAAAATCGAAGCAGGCGCTGATTTTGCTGAAGTTGCTGCTGAGCATTCCAGTTGTCCATCGGGTCAACGTGGAGGAGCGCTTGGTGAGTTTTCGCCAGGACAGATGGTCCGTGAATTTGATGAAGTGGTGTTTAAAGAAGAAGTAGGCCCGACACATGGTCCCATCAAAACACAGTTCGGTTATCATTTGGTTCAAATTACGAAACGTACCGACTAATCATGAAACTTGAGCGACCTTTGGTGGTCTTTGATTTAGAAACAACCGGTACGTGGATTGAAAAAGATAAAGTGGTTGATATCGCGATGCAGCGATTTGAGGTCGATGGCACAGAGCAATCGTTTTATCGTCGTGTGAATCCAGGTATTCCCATTCCGCTGCGTGTTCAGGAAATTATCGGCATTACGAATGAAGATGTGCAGGGATCGCCCCGATTTAATGAAGTGGCGCATGCGATTGTGGAGTTCATTGGTGATGCAGATTTAGGTGGTTTTAATGTCGAACGTTTTGATATTCCGTTGTTGCAACGTGAGTTAACGGCGGTGGGTGTTTCTTTGGACATGTCTAACCGCAAAATTTATGATGCACAAACGGTTTATCACCTCAATCAGAAACGTGATCTGACATCAGCTTATCAGTTTTACTGCAAGAAAGAATTGGTGGACGCACATTCAGCAGTCGCTGATGTGACCGCAACGTGTGAAGTGATTAAAGCACAAGTAGACGCTTATTCTGAGACCGATCCTCCTGCGATCACTGAGCTGGAAAAATTTAAGTATGTGCCCACAGGTGATTTTTATGATGCGGACCGTAAGTTCCGTTGGTGGAACGGCAAGCTTTATATGATGTTTGGCAAATATGCCAAGCAGTACAGTTTGCAGGAGTTGGTCGATAAAGATGCCGGTTACTTGGCTTGGATTCTACGCGCAGATTTCAGTGCCCAAATCAAAGAGCTGATTGAGCAGGCTTTGCGTGGGGAATTCCCGGATCCTCCAACGGCATAGTAGTATGATAAATGCTATAGATTTATAGTCTGATTGGCAGTATGATGCCTCACATAGAAGAATGATAAGTGATTTTAAGTGATGTAGTCTGTAGTGAAGTGGAGGAGCCTAGAATGGCAGTAGCAACGAGACCGAAAGCCAAGGCGAAGCCTGCTGCAAAGCCCAAGAAAGCGACCTCATCCAAGGTCACCAAGCTGAAGTCAGCGGTGTCTGGTCAGATCACAGAAGAGCAAATTGCAGCCAAAGCCTATGAGCTGTACCTACAGCGTGGCGGGCAGCATGGTAGTGATGTGAATGATTGGAATGAAGCCAAGAAGCTTTTAGGGGCCTAAATAATAGACATTTAGCTTTAAAGTCGATAGAATAAGCCCACTTATAAGGGATGCCCAGATGCGGTCCCGAAACAGATTTGTCGCGGTTAGGATCAGTGAAATGGTCTCAATCGCGACAAATTTGTCTTCGTTGTTATAGCCGATGTATGCACTGTATTACCTGAAGCAATTAAGTTAGGGTCACTCACATGTGACCGGAGGAAATCAAAACTATGGAGAATATAGCAGAGAAACGTCTTGAAGAGTTCCTGAAGGCATCGCCTGAGGCTTCTCAGAAAGAAATCCGTGAATTTAAGGAACTGGTTGAAAAATATTTCACCGGTGAAATTCCAGCTGATAAATTTAAAGCCAGCCGCTTGCACATGGGAACCTACGGGATTCGTGCAGCTGAAGGCGTTCACATGATGCGGATTAAAATTTCTCAAGGTCGCTTAAATGCTGAACAACTTGAGTGTTTAGCCGGACTAGCTGAAGATTACTCCAAGGGAATTGGCCACATCACGACCCGTCAATGCATGCAGTTATATTGGGTTCCTACTAAAGAGGTTCCTTTAGTGATGGCGCGCGTGGCGGCAGTCGGCTTAACTTCGCGTGAAGCGTGTGGTAACAGTGTGCGTGCGGTGACAGCCGATCCCCATGCAGGTGTGAGTCCTACAGAGCTGTTTGATGTTACAGAGCATTCGTGGGCAGTTACCCAGCATTTTTTGCGTAACCCAGCCAGCCAGACTTTGCCCCGTAAATTTAAGATCACATTTGAAGGTTCTCCAGAAGATCGAGCGCGTACCGCGATTCACGATATTGGTGCGGTTGCGGCTATTCGCGAAACGAATGGTAAAAAGGAATTAGGATTTAAGCTTTATATGGGGGGTGGTTTAGGTGCCGTTCCTGTGTCAGCAGTTTTATTGGAAGAGTTCACACCCGTAGATGAATTGATCCGTACCTGTGAAGCGGCTGTGCGTGTGCATGATCGATTGGGTGACCGTAAGAACAAAGCAACCGCGCGTTTAAAGTTTGTGTTGAAGCGATTGGGTGCGGATGCTTTCCGTAAGGAAATTTTTGCCGAACGCGAAAAGTTGCCGATCACCACTTATGAAGCTCGTGATGTGACCGAAACCAAAGAGAAGCCTCCTGAGGTTCAAGATGTGACGGTAATTCCGGCTCCACAAGATGAAACATATCAGCAATGGTTCAAAACCAATGTGATTGCACAAAAGCAAGACAATTACTCCATGGTAGCGATTCGCTTAGGTTTGGGCGATATCACCGTTGAGCAAATGAGAACTCTGGCCAAGATTATGCGGCGTTACAATGGGGGCATGTTGCGTACCAGTATTCGCCAGAATTTGATATTGCGTTGGGTGCGTAACGATTTATTGCCAGCATTGTATGCAGAGCTGAAGGCGATTGATTTGGTAGAACCGAATGCGTTCACTATCTATGATGTGACGTCCTGCCCAGGAGCCTCTACCTGTCAGTTAGGGATCGCCGCATCACGTGGTTTAGCAACTGCAATTGAAAAAGAATTGGCTGAGGCTGGACTAACAGGTCGAGATCTTGAAGACTTGCAGATTAAGATCAGTGGTTGTCCGAACTCCTGTGGGCAACACCACATTGCCGATGTCGGTTTCTTTGGTGGAGCACGTAAGGTAAATGGTCGCTTAGCACCACACTTTCAATTAATGATCGGTGGATACACCGAAGAAGGTAAAGCTGAGTTTGGTAAGAATGTGACCAAGTTGCCAGCATGGCGAACCCCTGCGGCAATGATTGAAATTTTGAAACTCTACCGTAAAGACCGTACTTCAGAGTCTGAAACATTCCGTGCGTTTGCTGAGCGAGTTGGCACAGCTTATTGGAAAGAAGCGTTGAAGGGGTTTGAAAACCTCCCGACCTACGAAGAGCAACCAGAAGCTTATCGTGATTGGTTTGTTGAGAAGGAGTTTTCGCTTGAGGGGATGGGGCCAGGAGAGTGTGCCGCCTAGTAGATTCCTGAAAAGGACTTATCTACTGCGTTATACACAGCGTTCCTTTGTGCGGTGTATTGTGCATACACCTCCGCAGTCACTTGTGTAAGCCTTGTAGCTAAGTCCTTTTGAGTAATCTGAGGTTTATTAAATATCAGCGCGCCGGCAGTAATTTGTCGGCGCGTTTTTTGTTGTTAGCTGTATTGGGTGTTTTTGGAAAGTGTCCGCGCGCAGTTACGCGTAGCGTTTGTTTGAGCACGGGCATTTTCCAGAAACATCCAAGAATTATGTCCAAACATCACGCATTCGATTAAGTCAAATTAAGCATTCCCATAAACGTCTTTAGAATGCGCGTATTCCTTTGTTTTTTAGCAAGTCGCTCAGGTACACTTTAAAAAGGTTGCTTAAAGCAACTGAGAAAAGCTACCGAAAAGAGGCTCTGATGCGACGATTACTGCGGGTTTTGGTACTAGATGATTTTGAAGATGAGGTGCATACACTTCTAGGTGCGCTAGCCCAATGTGAAAGTCCTCGGTTGAATATCGAATATACCGGTCAGCTCTCAGCGGGCTTGGATCGGCTCTGTGCGGTTCGTGTTGATGCGGTTATCCTGAAATGCCCCTTAGAAGAGCACACCTGGTCTGATATTTTGCAGGAAATCCAACACAATTCTCCCCATACAGCGGTCATTTTGTATGTGGCCCTTGATGATCAATCCTTTGCGATCAAATCTTTAGTGCGCGGTGTTCAGGATTACTGGATTCGGGGTCAAGCTATGGATGCCCGTTATTTAGAGCGTTCGCTGCAAAATGCCTATGCCCGTAAGCGCTCACAACGCCGTACCCATAAGCGTTTGCACGAGTTAGAAGATGTACTGAACAATATCCACGTCAAAGTATTACAACCTTCGATCGTGTTATGCGCCTTTTGTAAGAAGGTGGAGCAGGATGAAGGGGAGTGGGTGGCGATGAATGCCTACCTCAATTCTCACCAAGAATCCCCACTATTACGGGCTTTTGTGCCGGGAGTGTGTCCGGTTTGCGAGGCTCAACAGGAGTACGCTGAAAAACAGTCCAGATAATTTAGGGTCAGTTCTTGAAAAAAGTAAGCTTAAAGCGCTTGCTTTTTTTATTTGCAAAACCTGTCCCTAAAAAAGGGGACAGTCACCTTTTTCTAGCCCTTTATTTACGGGGATTACCTCGCTCAGACAGTAGACTAAAGTCTCCTTTTTTGATAGAGTAGGCATATGTCTACTAAAATTAAAGAATCCATCCGTGTAGGAGCTTTATTTGAAAAGGGGCGCGTGCGTCCCGTTTGGTTTATGTGGCAAAGCCGTCGTTATGCTATCCGCGAAGTCACCCTCTATTGGCAAGACCGTCAGGGTACTGATTTGCAAAGCCATTTTGGTGTGCATGCTGAAGGCGGTTTTTTTGAGCTGATGCTGAACCACATTTCGTTGTGTTGGTGGCTGATGCAGGCAGAGCAAGACTGATGCAGTCACAGCGCGTGATTTTTCATGTCGATATGAATGCTTTTTTTGCATCGGTTGAGCAACAATGCAATCCCCATTTGCGGGGCAAACCGATTGTGGTGTGTGGCAACGCTAAGCTACGCACAGTGGTGGCAGCCTGTTCTTACGAAGCTAAAGCGTTTGGTATTAAAAACGGCATGTCGATTCCCGAGGCCAAGCTGTTATGTCCGCAAGTGATTCCGGTGGGAGGCAGTTCTGCCCGGTACGTCTTTGTCTCCCACCGTATTTTTGAAATCCTAAGGGAATATACGCCGCATGTTGAAGTGTTCTCTATCGACGAAGCTTTCATGGACATGACCCATACCTGGTCACTTAAAGGGCATTCGATTGAAGCGGTGGGACGATCTATCAAAAAACAGATCGTCAAAGAGTTAGGTTTGCGGTCGTCCGTGGGCATGGCGCCGAATAAGTTGCTGGCGAAGCTGGGGTCTAATAGGCAAAAGCCTGATGGTTTGGTGCGTATTCAAATGGGCGATATTCCCACGTTGATGGCGCGTTTACCGATTGAAGACCTCTGTGGCATAGGCAAGCAATTGAAATTGGCGTTGAATGATTTAGGCATTTTTACCGGGGCTGATTTAGGCGCAGCGTCAGAAAGCATGATGGTCAAACGCTTTGGAGTCTATGGACGCAAAATGCGACTTATGGGGCAGGGAGTCGATTACTCGCCAGTGGTCGCGACGGCTAGTGATGATTCAGTCAAATCGATGGGGCACTCGTATACTTTATCGAGCGACACATCCAATGAAGAGACCTTACGGGGTGTGTTGTTGCGTTTGTCAGAGAAGGTGGCACGCCGTTTGCGTAAAAAAAGTTATTGCGGACGCACAGTGAGTTTGACAGTACGTTATGCAGGGTTTGAAACACGCAGTTGGCAACAAGTGCAGCCAGAGAATGTGAACAGTGGCCTCAGTATTTATCACGCGGCGTGGCGTTTGTTTATGCGGCATAGTTGGCCGTTGAAATACCGTGTGCGTTTATTAGGTGTGAGTGTTAGCCAACTCAATCGCGAAGCCCAGCAACTCAATTTCTTAGACGATGAAGTGAAGCGTCGCAAGATTGACGCCTGCCTAGACACGATGAGTGACCGTTTTGGAGAATTCAGTATCGTGCGTGCGCGCGCTTTGGGTCCATTGATCAGCAAAACGCATGGGTTTCTTAAGCCTGAAATAGAGCGAAGATGATTTGGATAACTTTGGCATCTATGCTAAAGTAACTCCATCATGACACCTACAGCACTTACCATAGCAGGATCCGATCCTTCCGGCGGCGCAGGTATACAAGCCGACCTTAAAACCTTTCATCAGTTTGGCGTGTATGGTATGGCTGTCATTTCTCTGTTGACTGTGCAAAACACGCGTGAAGTTAAAGAAGTGTCTGTTTTGTCTCCCGAACTAGTTCAGCAGCAGTTGCAAGCCGTCATGGAAGACCTTCCTCCCTTAGCGATTAAGACAGGGGCTTTGGGCAGTGCAGCCAATATTGAGGTAGTTGTTGATATGTTGCAAGAGACTGCTTTGCCTTTGGTTGTCGATCCGGTTATGGTGAGCACACATGGTCGGGCACTCTTGGCTCAAGATGCGGTCGATGTGCTGATGCGACGTTTGATGCCTATTGCGGATTTGATCATGCCGAATATTCACGAAGCGCAGCTGATGACGGGTATCAAAATGGAACGGATTGAAGACATGCATATGGCAGCTGAGCGTTTGTCTGATTTAGGCGCGCGCGCTGTATTGGTCAAAGGTGGGCATTTGGATAAGGGGCCTTGCGTGGATTTGTTGTATGCAGAAGGTGAACGCATTTTGTTAGAAGCCGATCGAGTGGATACTATGAACACGCATGGAACAGGCTGCACTTTTGCAGCAGCAGTATGTGCGAATTTGGCTAAGGGTTTGGATGTGCTTGAGTCGGTACAACGAGCCAAAGGTTATGTATTGCGGGCGATTGAAACAGCTCCCGGTTTAGGGCAGGGCCATGGCCCTGTCAATCATCACGCGACAGTTTAAATGGGGATAGTCACCTTTTTACAATCCCCATAAATACTGCATTCTTGCTTCAAATTTTAATAAAATAAGGCATTTATAAAAGGTGACTGTTCCCTTTTTAGGTTTAGAGTATGGTCGACATTCTGCATAAGATCCGCATTCATGCGCCGCAAGAGAAGGTCTTTGAATCCCTTACCTCACAAGCTGGTCTAGCCGGTTGGTGGACCCAAGACGTAAAAGCCCAAGCACGCCTTGATGCTGAAATCCATTTTGGTTTTGATGCAGGCAAAACGGTGATGCGTTTTCGTATTTCAGAGTTATCGCCTCCCGATCGTGTGTCTTGGCGTTGTTTGGATGGGGATTCGCAATGGAAGGGCACGCTTATTGTGTTTCAGCTGAGCCAAGATGGCGGATCCACTGTGGTTCATTTTGCCCAGCAGGATTGGGCACAAGCAACCAGCATGTTTATGCACTGCAATACCAAGTGGGCGTATTTTTTGCTAAGTCTTAAGAGTTATTGTGAAAATGGCGTGGGGACACCACACCCTGATGATCTCAAACTATAGGAGCTTTTATGGCAGGTACAACAAATCCTTATGTGACATTTCGTAATTCTGAAATTCATGGCAAAGGTGGTTTTGCAAAGACCCATATCCCAGAAGGGACACGTATTATTGAATATGTTGGCGAGAAAATCACCAAAGCCGAAACCGATCGTCGTACTGAGATTGTTTATGAGCGTCACGAGAAAAATCCCAATGAAGAAGGCGCTGTTTATATTTTTACATTGAATCAACGCTACGATATTGACGGGGATGTGGAATACAACAAGGCTCGTTTATTAAACCACTCCTGCGATCCCAACTGTGAGACCGATATCATTCAGGGCAAGATTTGGATCATTGCTACGCGTGATATTGAAAAAGGCGAAGAAGTGGTCTACAACTATGGTTTTGATTACGACTCCTATGAAGACCATCCTTGTCGCTGCGGTTCTGATCGGTGTGTCGGTTTTATTTTAGATGAGGATGAGTGGCCACGACTCAAACGGAAACAGAAGCGCGAGGCCGAAAAGAAGTTGAAGAAGGCAGCAGATTTGATCAAGGCAAAAGCCAGAAAAGCTAAGCGCGATGCTGCTAAAAAGGCTCCCACTAAAAAGACAAAAAAGAAGCGCAGCTTAGCACGCGCCTAAGGATGGAATATGGACGATCACAGTAAACACAATAAAACTGACGAAGAATGGCAACAACAGCTTACGCCGGA
>JAJDCC010000109.1 GCA_029261015.1 Candidatus Omnitrophota bacterium
GGTGCGCACCTAATTCTTCATTTGGGTAATACCGCGTCGGTTCGCTTATAAAACCCACACCGCGCAACTTGCGCTCACGCACAGACTGTTCTTGATTGAAGCTCACTTGGCGCGAAAGCCAAACGAATCCACGATCCTTCCGCAATTTCTCTTCAATCGAGTGAGTGTCCATGTCTAGAATCTCAGCCAGTTGTTGTGCCGTGCCTACTTTGTCATGAATATGTCTTGGATTCGCAAAGATCGAGTGCGAGGGAACCGTTAATGCCAAGGGTGTGGATTTACGGTCAAGTATCGTTCCTCGCTGCGCGCGTAAAACCTGGGAATTGCTATGCTGCTGGTGTGCAAGCTCACGGTAACGGGTCGCATCCACGCCTTGCAACCAAACACAGCGCACCAAAACGGCTCCAAAAATGCCCAAACCGAATAGTAAGACTGCCACAATACGATCATTGACCGTCCTTATCATGAGTGTGCAACAACCGTTAGTCTGCCGAGGCCAATCGAATTAAGAAACGTTTGCCCTGCGGTTGTTCCTGCAATGTCGACCAGGCCACAAAATCCCATTCGCGCTCTTGGGCAATTTTTGCCAGACGGGTAGGTGATGAGGCTCCCAATACATCCATTTTGAGCCAAGCCAATTCCCTTTCCTGAACCTGCAAACGTTGAATATTTTCACCAACCGAATACCCCTGCATGATAAGGCCATTGCGCTGTGAAACCTTCAAACACCCAAGTAAAACCACCACACTGAAAACCACAAACCAATCTCTAAGCTTCATTAATTCAATCCAAATCTTCTGCTTGGGGCTTGCGCCCGGAATATCGTCGACTTTTTTTAGGTTCAGGAGGGGTATTGAGCATTGCCCGCAACTTAGCTGAACGCGACCGTGCGTTCACACTGATCTCCTGCTCCGTAGGTAAAACAGGTTTCTTGGTCAAAACGGTCCACCGCTTTTCGCGCTGGCCCTCTGCAAAAGCATGCTTCACTAATCGGTCTTCCATAGAATGAAAGGAAATACACACAACTCGGCCATACGGGCGCATCACCCGTGGTAAAACTTTCAAAACTTCTTCAAGAGCACCCAATTCATCATTAACTGCCATGCGCAATGCTTGAAAGGTACGGGTAGCGGGATGCAAACGTCCATAGCGCGCTTTAGGAGGCGTAGCCTTTTTAATCAATTCAGCCAATTGGTCGGTCGAGGTGATCGTTTCTTTAGCCCGATACTTCTCAATAGCTCGGGCATAAGTCACTGCATAGCGCTCTTCGCCCAAAGTCTTGATCGTGTCACGCAAATCTTCAAACGACCAGCTGTTCACAATCTCCTCAGCCGTTAATGACTGAGTATTGTCCATACGCATATCTAAAGGCCCTTCTTGCATAAAACTAAAACCTCGGCCAGCGGTATCGACCTGCATGCTGGACATGCCTAAATCCATCAGCAAACCATCTAATCCAGCAACACCTAACTCTTTTAAAACATTGGGTAACTCACGAAAATTAGAATGAATCGTATGTGTGATATCGCTGAACTCAAGGAGACGTCGATTCACCAGCTCAAGCGCAGTGCGGTCTTGATCTAGTGCAATGAATTTTCCATCAGGAAGCAAACGCGGCACAATCGTAACGCTATGACCACCAGCACCCGCAGTTGCATCAGCAACAATCTGCCCTGGCTTTGGCGCTAAATACTCCAAAACCTCATTGACCATGACCGGCTGATGTGGCGCTTGTGATTCTTGACCCATAATGTGTGAAAACTCCGCTTTATTCATCAAGGATGACTCGCTCGGCAACTTCTTCGAAACTTTCTTGCGCCTCGTCATAAAAGGCTGTCCACCGATCTTTTGCCCAAATTTCAATACGACTGGAAACCCCAACCACAACAACCGCTTGCTTGATTCCTGCGTATTCTTTGAGCATTTTTGGTACCAGGACGCGGCCTAGCTTGTCGAGTTCTACCTCAGTGGCTCCTGAGAAAAACAAACGGTTGAATTTACGGCCTTCCCCTTTAGTAAAAGGAATTTGTTTGAAACGACCTTCAAGTAACCGCCATTCAGCTTCTGGAAAGGCAAATAAACACCCGTCTAAACCTCGGGTCAGGAAAAAAGGTTTGGCTTCTTGCTCAGTGAGAGCCTTGCGAAACTTCGCAGGAATGATCAGGCGACCCTTGCGGTCGATGTTGTGGTCGTACTCTCCGTAAAACATCCCCACACCCCTGTCTCATAGCCACCACTTTTTACCACTTTCCTCCACAATCACAATTAAAATCATACTCCTCGTACCACTGCTTTGCAAGGAGAATGAAGTCAAAAGTGAAAGTAATTTGAGTCAAGAGAAATGTTTGCGGAAAGGTAACGTTTTCTGCTAGAAAAAAGTCAGCAATCACTTTTTTTCAAAAGCTGTTTTTGCTGAATTTTTCCTCGAGTGTCCCCAAACGTGTAGCTAAAAAAGGTGACTGTCACCTTTTTTATTAAGTACGCGCTTGGCGCGGGAAATGTCGCGCGCAATTTGGGATTGCAACGCGCTCGAACTAGAAAAGTTGCGCTCATCACGCAAGTGTTTGATAAGAGAAACCACTAAAGACTGACCATAAAGGTCGCCTGAGAATCCAAAGAGATGCACTTCACAAACCACTGAACCATCTTCACAAAAAGTGGGACGGGTGCCATAGTTCATCACTCCACCCAAAAGCCGCCCATTCACATCCACAGTCACCGCATAAACCCCCTGAGGAGGCACGGTTTGAGGGTTTAATGCAATATTAGCCGTAGGGGTGCCCAACTCGCGGCCTCGACCTTCGCCACGCACCACATAACCATATAGCTCAGGGGGGCGCCCTACTAAACGCTTGGCTGCTGCTAAGTCTCCCTGTCTCACCAATTTACGAATACGCGAACTCGACACACGCTGATCTTGGCGCTTTACCGGCTCCATCGGCATGATGCGAACACCTGAGGTTTTGGCCCATTGCCTCAACACAGCAACACTGCCCGTTGCCTGTGCTCCAAATCGAAAGTTCTTCCCCACAATGACGCACTGTGCGTTGAGCCGCTTCACTAACACCCCATTCATAAAATCTTCTGCTGTTTTTCTGGCAAAAGCGTCCGTAAAGCGAATGACCACCACCCAGTCGATGCCCAATTCACGAATCAAGCGACAGCGCACAGAAACAGGCATCAGTGCATTAGGAAATGGCCCCGGATTCAAGAAATCATGCGGATCGGGATCAAAGGTCAGTACAATGCTGGGCACATTAAGCTTTTTGGCTTGAGCTACCGCACTTTTAAGTAGGGTCTGATGGCCAATATGCACTCCATCAAAAACACCAATACTCACCACACTTGCTTTGGGATGAATAGGCAGTGATCGCAATCCAGCAACAATGTGTTTGTCTTTAGCCGGCATGCGTCTGCTCTAAAGATTCTGGTAAAGGAATGATGCAAGCTAGAGCTTCATCGCGCGGGGCTTCTTTAATCCAAACCATTGCGGTCGCTTGATCCACAGACCACTGTCCTATACGCGTGCGTCGCAAATAATCGATATGCCCTACTGTACCCAATGCCTGGGCAAAATCTTCAGCAAGTGTCCGCACATAAGTTCCTGAGGAACAACTCAAACCAAAGCGTACCCAATCGGAGCCAAATTCTTGTATGGTAAACGCATCTACGGAAATGGTACGCGCTTTTAAAGTCACTGCCTTGTTTTTACGCGCCCAATAGTACGCCGGCTTGCCATTCACCTTAACGGCGCTATACGCAGGAGGAACTTGCTCTTGTTCCCCTTCTAATTTTTTGGCGATAGCTTCTAATTGAGCTTGATCAAAATCAGGAATGGCCTGCTCAGCAACCACTTCACCCTCAGCATCAGCTGTCGCGGTTTGACGCCCTAAACGAATCCGCGCCACGTAGTCTTTGTCGTGGCCTTGCAACACCCCTTGCTGCTTAGTTGCACGACCCACCAAAAGAATCAGCAAACCCTCAGCATCCGGGTCTAAAGTGCCTGCATGTCCAATCTTACGAATACCCAAAACACCGCGCATTTTTTGCACGATGTCATTGGAAGTCCATCCTGTAGGTTTATCAATTAAAAGTAAGCCGTCCATGCTGTTTACTGGGGTTAAAGCGTCTCTTCTGTGTCTTGGTCATTCTCTGCCTGCATCAATCTCTCGCTGATGGCAATATTGCGATCAATCGTAGGATCATAGAAAAAATGCAAATTCGGTGTTCGCTTTAAACGAAGGCGCTTTTTGACAATGCTCTGAATGTTGCGCGCATTTTCTTCTAAAGTGGTTTGTGTTTTTTCTTTTTGCTCATCATCACCAAAAAAACTGTAATAGACTTTGGCATTGGATAAATCTTTTGAAATTTCGACATGCGTTAAGGTCACAAGCTCTAATTTGGAGTGAGGCAAATCCCTAAGCAAGATACCTGCAATCTCTTGTTTCACCTGTTCCGCCACACGCTCCATTCTTTGCCCTTGCATCATTCACCTCTTACTTGTCTATTTTCTCCCTGAGAGAGAAGGTCATCTAACACACGAAAACATTCCGATGGATCAGGCTCCTGATCCATCAAATCAAATTCTTTTTGTAAACGCCCTGCATTCAGTAAACCTAAAGATTCAGATTCAATAGCTTTATTGATGAGCTTGAGTGTTTTAGGCTCCCACGCCAAATCAAAACGCACAGCAAAACGAATGCCTCGCAAAATACGACTGGGATCATCCACAAAGCTTTGATCATGCAGCACCCTTAAATACGCCTGCTTCAAATCTTCTAGCCCCTCATAAGGATCCACTAAAACCCCAAAATTATCCGGATCCAAACATAGGGCCATCGCATTGATGGTAAAATCACGCCGCGCTAAATCTTCATCCAGCGTGCCACGAGACACCTTGGGATAGGCCGCAGGTTTGGCATACACTTCTTTACGGCACGATGCAAAATCCAACTGTAAAGCCGGAGCTTTTTCCATGCATAGAGTGGCTGTACCAAACTGAGTGTGCTCAACCAAACTTCCCCCAAAAAACTTTTGCGCCGCTCGGGCTAAAGCAATCCCTTCCCCTTCACTGGTAATATCAATATCTGGATTCTCGCTGATACCTAAACACCAATCCCGCACGCATCCACCGACAGCAAACGCCTGATATCCCTGTTCTTTAGCCAGTATTCCAATGCGCTCCAATGTTTCAGCTACATTATCTGGAATTTCAACGGTGATAACCATTTCTTCTCTCTAAGCTCTAGGGTGAAAATTCTCATGAACACTTTTCAACCGCGCACGATCCACATGCGTGTATCTCTGCGTCGTGGTGATATTGGCATGCCCTAATAATTCTTGGACAATCCTTAAATCAGCGCCGTTTTCTAACAAATGCGTCGCAAATGAATGCCTGAGCGTATGCGGACCAATCTTCTTAGCCAGTTGCCCAATCTTGGCATACAGCTTCAGTAACTGAAATACCCGTTGGCGTGTTAAGCGAGCCCCCCAACGGTTCAAAAATAACGCCGTTTCTTGTGGATGCCGTTTTAACACTTCGGCCCTCTCGGTTTCAATATACCGACCCAGCACTTCAACCGCTTGTCGACCTAGAGGAACCAGTCTCTCTTTGTTGCCCTTCCCAATGCACCGCAAAAAACCTGAATCTAAATTCAAACTGCTCACATTCAATGAAACCAACTCTGAAACCCGTAATCCTGTTCCGTAGAGCAATTCCAGCATGGCTAAATCACGCAGTCCTAAACTTTCTAGACGTGCAGTGCTGAGCAGCTGTTCAATTTCCTCTACCCTAAGCGTCTGTGGTAGTCGCTGCCATAACTTAGGTGTTTCAATAAATTCTGTGGGATTATTTTTAATCCACTGCTGTGCAATGAAGAACCGAAAACACCCTCTAATAGCTGACAAACGACGAGCAATTGTTGCCGGACTGCGCTTAGCATCACGTTCGCAACGCAAAAATTCACGAATTGCTTCGGTAGACACTTGCTGAATACGGGAGATTTTTTTAGTCGTTAAAAAATGTATCAGACCATATAAATCACGCCGATAACTTTCTTGAGTCGCCTCACTCAAACCTCGTTCAAGATCAAGGTAAGACAGAAATTCTTCCACCTTTTCTTGAAGTGCTTGAGCCATGACTTATTCCTGGGGTGAAGACACCTTAGCAGTTTCTTGCAAAACGCTCTGAACATCCTTTAACGCAAATTCACGCCTGATCTTACGTTCTTGAGCTTCTAAAATACGCCTGGCCTGATGCATGCGGTACCCATTAAACTTACCCAATTCAAAATCAGCATTGATATTCGTTCGCTGCTCCAATACATCTACCATTTTCTCTTGATACTCAGGAGGCAATAAATCTTGCATTTTCTTAAGCGCATCCAGAGACTGAAAAGAAGCATGCCGAATTGTTTTAGCATTCATCGATCCGCGGCTTACCGCCACAAGCAATTGTTCCTGCCAATAATCAAACTGACCGAAGGCTTTTTGATAACGCTCTGCAGGCGTCATGTCTTTACCATAATTTTGGTAACGAAACACCGGCAAAGGACGTGCTTCAGGGGTCCCTTTATCGCGTTTAAACTTCAGTAAAAAAGTCTCACATCCAGATAAGGTTACAGCTAAAACCATTAAGACAGCTAGACGCGTCCATTGTTTTGAATGGATCATGATTCTCTCCCCTTTCCCTGCGAT
The DNA here is from genome assembly GCA_029261015.1 of Candidatus Omnitrophota bacterium. Lineage (GTDB taxonomy): Bacteria > Omnitrophota > Gorgyraeia > Aquiviventales > Aquiviventaceae > JAJDCC01. Next base: position 6,697 of record JAJDCC010000109.1, read on the forward strand.
AACATTTCCAATAATTCAAACTCTCCTATCACAGGAACCCCTAATTGTTTTGCCTTAGCCAGCTTAGAACCTGGAGATTCTCCAGCCAACACATAACTTGTTTGTTTGCTAACGGCTGAAATGACTTGCCCGCCTTGCTCGACAATCAAATCGGTAGCGGCTTTACGCGACAATGTCGGCAAAGTACCCGTCAGTACAAAGCGTTTATCGGTCAGGACGGCCCCACCCGACGACCGTGGCTTTTTTAATGCCTCCATCTTAACACCTGCTTGTGCCAAACGGTCAAGCAACTGCACCATATGAGGCTCTCCCAAAGCTTCCACAATGGCTTGTGCCATAATGGGCCCTACTTCCGGTATGGATTCTAATTGAGAGACATCCGTCTGCTGCAGACTTTTCATCGATCCAAACTGTTCTGCCAACACACTTGCCGCCTTTTCACCAATATGACGAATCCCCAATCCGAAAAGCAATCGCGCCAAACCTCTTTGTTTACTCTTCTCAATGGCTTCCAATAAATTTTGGGCTTTTTTGGGACCAAATAAATCCAACTCCAATAACTGCAATTCATCTAATGTATAGATATCCGCAATATCCTGAACTTTTTTCTGAGCCACCAATTGTTCTGCAGCGGACTCCCCTAAGCCTTCGATATCCATTGCCCCTCGACTTGCAAAATGCAAAAGACGTCGCAATTGTTGAGCAGGGCATTGAGGATTGATACACCTGTAAGCAACATCCCCTGATTGATCTTTTTCAATCTTGCCTTCGCAGACCGGACACTGTTTAGGAATACGCACCACTTTTTCTGAACCAGTTCTTTTATCAGTCAACACACGAATGACTTTAGGAATGACATCACCGGCACGCTCAATCACTACCCAATCCCCAACACGAATACCTAATCGTTTTATTTCATCGTAATTATGTAAGGTGGTATTTGAAATCGTCACACCACCGCAAGCCACAGGTTCAAGCTTAGCCACAGGAGTTACGGTACCTTGACGCCCCACTGAAGCCTCTATCGACAATACTTGTGTCGTGGCCTGGTGTGCGGCAAACTTAAAAGCAATCGCCCATCGCGGCGCTTTATGGGTCATCCCCAACCGCTGCTGCAACGCATAATCATTCACTTTAACCACAACACCATCGGCTTCAAAACCCAACTCAGCCCGTTGCGTTTCAAATCGCTCACACATTGCAATGACCTCTTCTATCGAAGAGCACAGTTGTGCCCCATCGGTATAGGGTAAGCCCAGTGTTTTACATGCTTCCAAAAACTGCCAGTGTGATTTTTGCTTAGCTTCCGGCAAAGCGCCTGCAGAATGCACAAAAAACCTTAACGGCCGCTTAGCCGTCACCGTAGGTTGTTTCTGACGCAAACTCCCGGCAGCTGCATTGCGCGGATTCACAAAAGCTTCAAATCCTTCAGCTTCAGCCTGAGCATTAAACGCACGAAAAGCTTTAATGGGCATGTAGACTTCGCCGCGTACTTCCCAATACGAAGGAAAAGGCGCTTTGAGTTTTAGCGGCACCGAACGGATCGTTTTCGCGTTAGCCGTCACATCCTCACCTGTTGTGCCATCCCCACGCGTTGAGGCCTTCACCAACTCACCTTTTTCATAGATCAAGGCCAAACCCACACCATCTATTTTGAGTTCTACCGTATATGAAGCAGGCTCCTCTCCATTTAAGCTTTTAACCACCCTTTGATGCCAAGCAATCAGGTCCTCAGCAGAATAGGTATTATCCAAAGACAGCATTGGAATCGAATGCACTACTGGAGAAAAAGCAGAATCGGCCACTCCCCCCACACGTTGCGTCGGTGAATCGGGAGTAATGAGTTTGGGGTTTTGCGCTTCAAGATCCGCCAGTTGCTGCATGAGCGCATCATATTCGACATCTGAAAGGGTAGGAGAATTTAGAACATAATACTGATAATCATGTGCACGTATTTGCTCGCGCAGCGCATCAATATTTTTGGACGAGAATTTTTTCATATGAGCAATATACACCAATAGGCAAATTTCTTTCAGAAATGCTCAGTGGCAAGGCTTGCGCTGCAAATAGGTATTGGGTAAGGAGTTAATAGTAGCGGATGTCAAAATCTTGAAAACAGTCCTGTGCCGGAGACCACTTAATGTCTTCGTCACTGATAAAATTCTTCATTGGACCGGTGCGCACTTGCTCCAAGAAACTCAGCAATTTAGATTCCTTCGCTTCGGCTACCAATTCTACGCGTCCATCATTGAGGTTTTTTACCCAACCCACAATGCGCATCGCCTCGGCAACCTCTTCGGCAGTTAACCGAAAACCGACACCCTGCACACGCCCTGAATAATAGACATGGACTCTTTTTTTAGTTGCCACGCCAACTGACCCTTTTGCCATATATGTATAATGAGTTTTCTTAACTTTTTAATAAAGCCTGCAAACCAAAATTCGGATAAATCTCGGGGCGGCCGGATTTGAACCGACGACCTCTTGGACCCGAACCAAGCGCTCTAGCCAAGCTGAGCCACGCCCCGTCAAATCGAAGGTCCGACCAATTGCGGAACAGTGTAACATAAGCTCCTTGGAGACTGAAGTACGAAGATGCAACAAAACATCTTTACTCCTAGCTAGACTAATGGCTGTGTTTTAGAACTTTCTCAACCACCTTAGCTAAATAATCGATCTCAATATTGAGCTGATCACCCACCGCTCTTTTACCTAAAGTCGTTCGTTTCAGTGTTTCCGGGATTAAATAGACTGAGCACGTTGTCGCCCCTACCTTGTCACCAACCGTTAAACTCACACCATCAATCGCTAATGAGCCTTTGGGCACAACATACCGCATCACGTCTTTAGGAAGCTTTAGGGTAAGGCTCAGCTGCCCAGGCGTTTCTTCGCGTTTTGTGAGAGTAGCTAAACCATCTACATGACCATAAACAAAATGGCCATCCAATCGATCATTCAAACACAAGCTAGGTTCTAAATGCACAGAATCGCCTTGCTTCACTTGACCTAAATTCGTCAATCGTTGCGTCTCGGGGATCGCTTCAAATGTCAGCACACCCTTGCGTTTTTTTACAACACTCAGGCAAACGCCTTGTACAGCCACACTTTCCATCACCTTTACCAGTGGCGCTGTTTTAGGTGCCTTCACATCAAGAAGCATCACCCCTTCTTGGTGCGTCACTTGCTCAACCTTGCCGAGTTCACGTACAATGCCTGTAAACATTATTTTTTGCGTCCTGTCCCTGGATAAACCACGCGTCCTTTAAAACACCAATCTTCCCCAACAGGCTCACAAGTCACTTCTTTCAGTTTGATGGCTTGTGATAGCTTTTTTAATCCTTCACCCGCAACAGATGTAGGTGCTGTTTCTCCCCCCAGAATCATGGGAGCAACATACCACTGCACTTCATCTATCAGTTTCTCAGCAAAAGCATTAGCCAAAAGTTGTCCACCACCTTCGATCAATACGGATTGAATTTGGCGTTCCGTTAGCGCCTTCATCATAGCCGTTAACGACACCCGCCCCTGTCTTGCCGGCAAAGGAACCACTTCTACTTTAAGAGCGTCAAAAGCTTTCTGCTGTGTGGGGTCTACATGGGGTGTGAATAAAATAGTTCTGGGTGGCTGCTTAAAACACTTAAGCTTTGGTGACAGTTGTCGAACCCCTTCAACAATCACACGCACAGGCTGTTTACTGACAGCGCCCGTTCGAGATGTCAGTGACGGGTTATCTTGCCGCACCGTTTGTGCTCCTACAACAATAGCATCCACCTCAGTGCGCAACTCATGAACCTTTTTTCTGGCAGCAGCCCCCGTAATCCAACGAGACTCACCATCTGGTAGTGCAATTTTTCCGTCCAAACTCTGCCCTACCTTAGCCACAACCCAAGGCAACCCTTTGGTTACTGATTTAATGAAAGGTTTATTTATTGCGCGCGCTTCTTCACGCAGCAAACCGGTATCTACAATAATTTTTTTATTTTGTAGCCGCCGATTGCCCCCACCGCGTACCTTAGGATTGGGATCGCGCATCGCCACAACAACATGGGCGATTTCTGCTTTTAAGATGGCTTCATAACAAGGAGGGGTTCTACCTTCGTGCGCACAAGGTTCTAAAGTGACATATAACGTTGCGCCTTTGGCTTTGGTGCCTGCTGCCTTAAGCGCCATCACCTCAGCATGATCCGCGCCCGCTTTCTTGTGATAACCCTCGCCAACCACTTTCCCATTACGCACAACAACGGCACCTACCAATGGATTAGGGGAAGTTTTACCTTGAGCCTTGAGGGCTAGGTCCAATGCCAAACGCATGAAGCGTTCATGATCGTCTTTCTTAAGCATAATTAAAGTGTGGCTTTAGCGGCTTTCAACGATTCAACACAGTCATAGGGCACCTTCAAAGCACCGACTTGTGCGCCCTCTTTATGCAGCTTTCCGTGATAATCACTGCCGCCCGTTTTTAGAAGATCTAAGCGCTGAGCCAATGCCGCATAATGATTCACATGATCAGGAAGGTGGCCTGGATGAATCACTTCGATGCCCATTAAGCCCTCTTGGACGAATTGTTCAATAAGTGTATCGTTGCGCATATAAATGGCATGCGCCACCACAGGAATACCGCCTGCCCCTCGAATCAAACCAATCACCTTAGCCGGCTCAATGGTCGACCCTTCAATGTAAGCAGGACACCCTTGGCCGATATATTTCGTAAACGCTTCTTCAAAACTCTTAATGTGCCCATGCTTCATTAACACGCGCGCCACATGCGGACGCCCTACGGTCCCCTCACCAGCAAGTGCTAACACCTCTTCAGCATCTAAAGGCACGCCTACCTCTGCCAGTAATCTTGAGGTTTCATGAACACGTTCGGTGCGACGTTTTTTCTGCACATTAATGTGCTCTGTGAGTGGTCCATTATCAACATCGATATAAAAACCTAAGATATGCACATCAGCACCATCAATGCTGCAGGACATTTCAATACCCGGAATCAATTCAATACCCGCTTTTTCAGCAACCGGATAAGCATACTGATACACATCCACATTGTCATGATCTGTAATCGACATCGCTGAAACGCCTGCTTTCTCAGCCTTAGCGATCAGTTCTTGGTAGGTATCCATTCCGTCTGAAAAGGTCGTGTGTAAGTGCAAGTCTACGTGTCGACTCATGGTGTGGGCAGTCCATTCTTGGTTTTTTGAGTACTCTGTGCTTTATGGATAGCATCCAGAATACCATTGATGAATTTAGCTGAATCCGCATCGCCAAAACGCTTCGCCAATTCTATAGCTTCATTGATACAAACCGAAGGGGGGATTTCATCCATATGTAAAAGCTCAAAAACACCCAAACGTAAAATATTGCGGTCAACTATAGCCATGCGTTTTAGCTGCCAATTATCCGCATATTTTGTAATAGTCGGATCTAATTCGGCCTGAACAGCATATGTTCCCAAAACAAGCTGCTGAGCAAATCGTCGCACCTCATCCTGTGCTGTATTTTCTTCCCAAAAATCCTCTAAGACTTTTCTAGGATCAATTCTACGAATATCCACCTGATATAAAATTTGAAGAGCGTATTCTCTAGATTTTGTTCGCTTGCGCATCGTCAATCACCGTGATTCTCCATCGCATCCGCTAGCCAACACACTGAGTGCTGCGTGTGCGGCTTCTTCGCCTCTATTTTCGTCTTGCCCACATCTAGCGCGCGCTTGCTCTAAATTAGACGCAATCACCACACCAAACGTCACCGGCACTCCATATTGCACCGATACTTGCGTTAAACCAAAAGCCACTGCTTGCGCAATGACTTCGTATTGAACCGTCTGTCCTTGAATCAAAACCCCTAAAGCCACAATCGCATGGGGTGGGTTTGCACACCTAGCCACTTGCGCAGCCATACCAGATAATTCAAAACTGCCTGGCCCCCAAATGACACGAATGTTTTCTTTGCTTAATCCCGCTTGCTCAAAAGTGCTTACCGCACCTTGAACCAAATTCTCGACTAAGGGCTCATTAAATCGTGATGCTAAAATCACTACCTGAGAATGGGCATCGACCTTAACCGCTTTTCGGTTTGCCGCTGATGCCTCTCGTTTCCACTGCGTCGTAGGGTCAGTCATCTTTTTGGTCTAAACCTTCAAGAAGATGCCCCATTTTGTCGCGTTTAGTCTCTAAATATTTTTGATTGTGTGGACCCGGTTTGATCTCAACAGGAACGCGCGAGGCGATGTGCAGACCATACCCTTCAAGCCCTACAATCTTACGAGGGTTGTTCGTCAGCAAGTTCAATTCTTTCAACCCTAAGTCAGCCAAAATTTGAGCCCCAATACCATAATCCCGCAGATCTGAAGGAAATCCCAAAGCCAGATTGGCTTCAACCGTATCCATGCCTTCTTCTTGCTGTAACTTGTAGGCTTTGAGTTTGTTGTGCAATCCAATACCGCGACCTTCTTGGCGAATATACAGAATCACTCCACGACCTTCTTCAGCAATCTTCTGCATGGCTTCATCCAATTGAGGACCACAATCACAGCGCAATGAACCCAAAGCATCACCCGTCAAACACTCTGAGTGCACACGAACCAAAACAGGCTTACCATCACTGACATCCCCTTTTACCAAAGCCACATGTTCATTGTTATCAATTGTAGTGCGGTATAAGACGAGTTCGAATTCGCCAAACTTGGTGGGCAATGCAGTGCGGACTTCTTCACGAATGAGTTTTTCAAATCGATTCCGGTATTCAATAAGACTGGCAATGGTACAGATTCTAAGGTTATGTTTTTTGGCAAAGACAAATAGATCATCCACGCGCGCCATCGTGCCATCATCTTTCATGATTTCACAAATGATACCCGCTGGATAAACACCGGCAAGACGAGAAAGGTCTACAGCCGCTTCGGTATGCCCTGCCCGGCGCAAAACGCCGCCTTCTTTAGCGCGCAGAGGAAAAACATGACCAGGACGACTGAGATCTGAAGGACGGGCTTTGTCATCACAAAGCAATTGAATGGTGTGTGCACGGTCGTGTGCAGAAATTCCGGTACTGACTCCCAACTTCGCATCGACAGAAATGGTCCATGCGGTTTTCATGGGATCATTAGAAATGCTGGCCATCGGATGTAAACCTAAAGCATCCAATCTTTCACCTTCCATCGGTACACAAATAATTCCGCTACCGTGCTTGGCCATGAAGGCAATTTTTTCAGGTGTTGCAAGATGTGCAGCCATGACAAGATCACCCTCGTTTTCGCGGTCATCATCATCGACTACGATTACGAGATTGCCGGACTGAATCTCCGTAAGGACATCCTGAATAGAATCAAAGATAGGTTCACTCATGGTGTTGGGTCTAGTATAGCTAGACGCCTGAAGAGGGTCAAGCGAATCGAACGCTCATAACTCCCATTTTGACAATGAGTTATGAAATTTTAAGCGAGCTTAAGTCTTTCCAGCTCCTAAGCTGAGGCTCCAGCAGGTGTTTCAACGATTTTGGTTTCCTTACCGAAC
>JAJDCC010000110.1 GCA_029261015.1 Candidatus Omnitrophota bacterium
CCAAGCAGGCCTTGGAAACTCTCTTTTCAAGAAAAGCCAGGTTAGGGGAATGAGGTTGGCGATGATGAGGCCAACAACGACGCCTTTTAAATCGGCAATGTAGGCTCCTGAAATCATGCCAACGAGTGAGAGTAGACTGAAAGTGAAAGTGAGTTGGGATGCACTTAAAGATTTCTCTTGGGATTGCAATTGGGATTGAATGAATCGCATCATCATCCGCAGGAAGAGAAGTGCAGACAACATACCAAAAAGCCAGCTTGGAACTTGAGCCCAAAAAGGGGGCGTATAAAATAGCATGAGCAGACAGAAACAAGAAACGCTTGCCCCGATGAGCAGGTTTAACCCAAAAACGGTGGATAAGATTGTCTTGGCGCGGTGAGTGTCTCCTGCTCCAAGGGCATTAGGGAGGTCTTGCCTTAAAGCGTGTACGGTGCCTATAGGCAAATGCTCAGAATATGTGAGGACCAGTTTCAGTAAACGCCACAAACCAAAACTGGCAGGTCCCAATAAGGTTACAAGTAATACTCCGCGAATTACGGTCAATAGCTCCGAAGCGTAAAAGGCAATTGAGTAAGTTAAGACGGCTCGTGCAGCCGACGTTTTCTTGCGGATACTCTTAGGACGTGATGGGCTATTGGCCATTAGGCATTCATCTTCCGGTGCATAGCAATCCATTGTAAGTTGCCTGCTCCAAAAGGTTTAGCAATTAAGTCAAGTGTATCAAGTGATTTATGCAATATGCGATCAAGTAATGCTTTTTCTGATAATGCATAGTTAAACGCGGGTAAGAATACTCCGCGGGTAGATCGATGTATCGAGTAATCTTGGGGCGCTGGGATTGCTTGAAGAATCTCTTTGTAAGTCATGAGTTGATGTGCTGAGTTGAAATCAGCGGGTGGATAAGAGTCAGGCTTTGGTAGAAGATGGCGGTTTTTCCATTTGAGCAAGCATCTAAAAGGTGCTGCTATGGCTTCAATAAAAGGCCGGCTCCAAGGCGCATTGGCCCAACCATGAGCTTCGTACTCTTGCAAGAAAACCCACCCCCCTGGTTTCAAAACACGGTCGACCATTCTAAAAAAATCAGACCTATCTAATAGGTGGTGTACTGTATATGCCCCAATGATGACATCAAACTTTTGCGTCCCAAAATCATGCTCTTCGATAGAATCGTGGATCAATGTGGCATTAGGCACATTGATTTTTGCAGCACTGAGCATCTCCTGGGCAATATCGATTCCAGTCAACTGTGTACAGCCGGCATTCGCCATGATGGATAAAATTTTTCCAGTACCCATGCCTGTTTCAAGAACAGAAAGTTGAGAGCAGTCCCTACCAGCATCCTTTAAAGTTTGGAGTACCCAATTCATGAACATTTTTCGTTCATGCGTGTAGAAATAAGAACTGAATGCAGGGTTATAGTCATAAGTAGCTGCAAAGCCGTTCATGATTTTGCGTTCTTCTTCAAGTACTTCCTTTAATTGTTTAGGCATATGCATGAGGCTCCAGTTTAACTTACGATTAAATCAACATGGGGTCGCGAGATTTTTCCAATAAGGGGCAATAGACTGGAGGTGTTATCGGTCACTTCTTCACTAATGATGTGTTTGAATCCCAAGAAATAGGTGCAGTGGTAGATCCGAATAGGAGAGGCTTGCCAACGCAGCATTGTTTTTAACGCAGGACGATTGGTTTCATCGACAGCTGTATATAGGTTTAAGATGCCGTTGCTTTGATAATGGCGCATAGCAACCGCTTTAAGTACTGGATCAATGCCTTTTCCCCGCCAGGATCTTGCCGTGTATGAGTAGACCAAAAATATCTCTTTAGGGCCAATGTTAAACACCGTTCCGATATCCTTACTTGTGTAGGGTTTATCGGTGTACCAATTATATGCAATGATTTGTTCTTCTATTTCTGCGATATAGCAGTGAAACCCTTGGTCATAAAATCGTTGGAACTGTCGATACATGGAGGAAGAGCAGATAGCTCTAAGGCGATGCGCTTTATTTGCTTGTAAACGACTGATCTTTGGAGTTGCTTTGATCCTGGGGACTTCAATAGGCGCTAAATCCGATAAAGGGACCTTGAGTTCTAATGTCTTTACTGATTGATAAAGTCTTTGACTTAAATTTTCTGTGGCCTTACGCATGAGCCACCAGAGTCCCTGTGTTTTGAGTGCAATTAAAATTTGTTTCCACAAGGGGTCTGCTGGAGTCCATGCCTGCACTTTTTTGGATGCTAATAGATTGCGTTGCCACAAATATTTATCCCCAAGCGGGGTAGGGGTGTGGGGGACAAGGTTTTTGCGTTGTCTTTCAGCAACAAAAAATTTAATGAGAGGGTGTTCTATGTGTAAGTCTTCTTCATTTTTAAAAATGAATGGGCCGATGCGAAGATAGTGCCATAAACTCAAAGGAAAGGCTCCTAGTCTAGCATTGCTGCGTAATGAATTTGAGTTTTGATAGGAGATGCCGCTGTAGCAGACCCGAATACCCTCAAGGGCCATTTGCTTGCGTGCGTAATCTTTAATCATGCGTGCAAGCCCTAACCCTCGATACTTCGGGTGTACATAGCTATAGACGATAAACCCTTCATCCGCATTGAGTTGTGTGGCGGGGCCTAAGTAATTTCCTGTTATGGTGCCGGCTGCTTGTAACCACATATATCCAATAAGTTTTTGGTGATGCTTGGCGGTATAACAGTGGGCACCTAGGTGTTTAGCTCTTTGGATCAAATTCCAGCAGGTACGCGTCACGGTTTTAGGCATGAGCAGATAATCTTCCGGGTCCATAGGGGCCACTTGAATGCCTGGGGGTGTTTGTGAATGGGGAAAAGCCTGATGAGTTGACCAACTGATTAAAACGAATCTGTGGTTTTCATAAATCTGATTCCAAATCCTTTGCCATAGAGGGCCACGGATGGATTGTTGAGTGTTGGTCTCATGAGGGCGCACTTTTCTATATTTAAATTGATACCACTTTGTTAATGCGGGTAACCACAGACGCATCATAAAACGGGTAAATGGATGGTGAAACTGAAGGCCCATTGAAAGGGTTTCAAGCGAACACCCCCTTTCAATTTTTAAGGCATAAGCCGAAGTCCCATAGTGCAAAACAGGTGGCCGTTCTACGGGGGCAATCTGCATGGGAAAATAGTAATTGAGATAAAAATGCAGCTTATGCGCATGGGCTGATGCGTAATCTGTTTCACCGTTGAGGGACATATGCCAGCTAGCAGACCCTTTAATGACAATGGAATAGCTGAGGATTGAATTGTTTTTTCTTGCAACATGAAGCCTTGCTTGCGGTCCTAATTTCTGTAAATTCTCAAAGTAGGTCACTGTGAGTGGTGATTTTTTGCCTTTTTGCAATCGCGTGTGATGGTTGGCATGAAGTTGAGCTAAGGTTTCAGCGGATAAGGCATCAATCGGTTCTTCGGTGATTTTAATGCCTGATCGTTCACATTGATTCAACTCGTGTCGAATCATTTTATAGCGACGTCTATGCGTTTGGTTGATCTGTTTTAGGAAGCTTTCAAAATCTTTATGGAGGTTTTGCCAAGTCACTACGGGGCATAAATAACTTGTCTGATATTTAGCTGAGTTGATGTGTTGATGAAGCTCATCTTGTGAGTCAGCCACAAAAGGCCACCCGCTAACAGGAATTTTTTCTTCTTTGCAAATATGCTCCATGGTTTTTTGGGCCAAGTTAAGTATTTCTGAGGTGTCTGCACCAGGTGTGGCGAAAATAGCACTGCGCGAAGCCAATGGGCTGTACGCTAAAAGTGCAGGCCAAGCCAGGGGCTTGAATAGAAAATGAAATGGGCCAAATAAGCGCTGAGACAAAGAGAAAGTCAAATCATCTCTCTGAATGATGCAGGGGATAATGGCGATAATTTTGTTTGCCGAGTTCTTAAAAATAAGGTGTCGGGGTTTAATGTCCAAGCAATCAGCTTGTTCTAGTGCCTTAAACCATGCATGACAGAATACAGCGTCGGTGCATATTGAATCCCAATCGAGCGCTTCTATTTCATCTATGGAGGTGAGTACACAAACCTGCATCAGTTCACCTCACAGTTTTTAAATTCGAAGGGGCGATGTTTACCCGAAGCATTTCGTTCTATGTGGCTCACAGAATGAACACGTACCGGAAGGGTTTGTTCAATTTTTGTTTCTATCTGATAGGTGATGTCTTTGAGTGTGTGTTCATGAGTATCCTCTTTAAGGACGACTTGAACCTCCAAAGACTCTCCCTTCACTAGAGTTATTTTAAACTGTGAGATATCTTTGAAGTGAGACAGCGTTGTAGTGAGTTGGTATGGGGATACAGCCGCAATGCCAGGGATCGGCAAATATTCTGCAATTCTGCCTTCTATATACGCGAGGCTAGCTAATCCGCGGCCACAGTCACAAGGGGTGCTCGTTTTAACGGCAATATCTTCTGTAGCGTAGCGAATAAGTGGCATGGCACGGTTGGTCAACGAGGTGACGACAACTTCTCCCGGCTCTCCTGCTTTTGTAGGATTCCCGTTTTTATCTAGAATCTCAACAAAAACACTTTCCATATTGATGTGATATGAATTGCCTTGAGGGCAGCGCCACGCGATATCCTTCAATTCTGTGCTGCCATAAATGTCTATGACAGGGACGCCAAAGGCCTTCTCGATAGCCAATCGATTTTTAGGGTTCAGTGTTTCCCCGCTACTGATCAAAGCTTTGAGAGGGATTTTTGTTCGGGAGTGGTCATCCCAACAATGTGCTAATTCTAAAAAATAGGAAGGGAAGCCATAAATAAAATGTGGTTTTGTTTTTTCATAGATAGAAAGGTGCGCTTCCGGTGATTGAAAAACCGAAATATACTGACGCTTAATAAAAAACGGTTCGCCCCATAGCGATAATTCTTTAGTGTGTGTATCGAGTTGATCTGTGTCGACATCATCAACAATAACGACACGATGCCAAGGACGAAAACCAGAGTTGATCAACCAGCGGGCTTTTAAAGCATATTTGGTTTGCCACCAACAATTCGGGTCAAAATATGTGACCAAAGGTTTCCCCATAGAGCCAGAAGTGTGTGATTCTTTCCAAGCATGACGAGATCCTGTAGTAGCCAAGAAATCATCTGGATTCCTTTGAATGGTCTCACGTCTCAGGATAGGTAACTTAGATAAATCTACTGCCTGAATATCTATGTCACGATAAGCTCTTTGATAATAGGGGACTTTTTGAGAAGCAAAAAGTAGCTGATTTTGAAGTTTCGTTGATTGGTGTCGAGATAAAGATGCAGCAGAGCTCCATTGAGAACGCAATGCAGATAACAAAAACCGGATACAGGTATACATCTCAGGAAGGCGCATGAGCGTTTTCCTTAGAGGGAGATTTTGACTCAATGATATGCGTGTAAATGGCGGCATATTTCTGAGAAACAGCATCCCAGGTATAATCTGCTCCAATTTTATTCACATTATTCTGTGACAGGGTGGTGCAGAGTTCAGGGTTATTGATCAGTTTTTCAATGGCAAGCGCTAATGCTTGAGGATCTTTTGGGGGGATGATCAAACCGTTCTTTTCGTGTTCAACGTGTTCCACCATCCCACCAATACGAGAAATAATGACAGGTAAGCCGCAAGCCATAGCTTCGAGCAAGGCGAGGCCGCAAGACTCTGCATATGAGGGCAATATAAAAATATCCGCTTGTTGGTAGGTTTTTGGTAACAGATGACGGGGTTGAAAGCCTGCAAAAGTGATTTGATCTTGAATGCCCAAACGAATGGCAAGCGCCTCCAGTGTTTCTGAATAGGGACCAGTCCCTTGGATGGTTAAATGAATGTTCGGGTTTTTGAGTAGCGCAATGGCTTGTAAAAGATCTGTGATGCCTTTGCGTGGGATCAGTCTTGCTACGATCAATAGGTGTATGTCTGTGGTGTCTCTTTGATGATGTGTGGGTGTGAAAAGATCTGTGTCAATGGCATTGCTGATGACTTCAATGGGTTTTGAAGGCAGTGTTAATTTGGCTTGATCATGCAGGGATTGGCTGAGGGCAACAACAGCATCTGCTTTTTTCCAAATAGTGCGCGTTAAAGGTTTCAAGAGCCTATGAGCCCAGGTGAGCATGCGATTATAAGGGTCGTAGCCAGGAACATCGGAGCCTCTTAATGAAATAACGCTAGGGATTTTTCTAGCCTCAGGAACCCCTATTGAAAGCAGTCCTGTTGGCAACCCAAAGAAATAATGCAAAGCATCATAATGGTTTTGTTTTAGGAGTTTTTTTAGAACAGGCATGGCCGAAAAAACATAAGACCAGGCTCCGCGAAACCCACAATCATGAATGCTTTTTCTTTTGCTGGGCACACGATAAATGTGCACTCCCTCAATGACTTCGTGTTCGGGTTGTCCGTGAATGCCAGAAGTTAAGACATCAACGGCATAACCTTGACGCACTAAAGCTTTTGCGATTTGAGCACTGGCATTGCCGGCTCCCCCACCCATAGGGGGAAATTCATAATTGAGGAGGAGTATTCGGCGTTGAACAGTTAGAGTCATTGGGTTTGTGTCTCATATTGCGCAAGAAAGTTATGTATGTGTTTGGTTGAAAACAAACGCCGGCTTTCTGATCCCCCTAAACGATAGCATTGCAGTTTTCCGCTGCGTGTCCAGCGCCGGATGGTGGCTTCAGAGACACGGAGGAAGTCTGCCGTTTCTTGCAGGGTCCAGAGAGACTCGTCTTTTTTTAATTCTGAATGGGGCATCAAATTTATCTAGAGTTGTACAAAGTGTGACAAAAGTGTATAGAGTTAACCCCTATAAGTTGCATGATGCGTGCCAAAGTCTATGGCTCTATTGAAACACATAACCCTTTTATTTTCAGTGACTTATGTGTTTGTACGTAGATAGAGTAATGTTTGGCGAGTGTGTCTGTGTATGATCTGTGCGTCAATATGAGGGAAGTGTACAAATTGTCGACTTGGCGGTTGGGGTAGCCAGAGACCCTTGGGATGACTAGAATGGGTCCATCATGGAAACCCAACCAACAGACAAACAGTTTACAG
>JAJDCC010000012.1 GCA_029261015.1 Candidatus Omnitrophota bacterium
CAATCACTTTTGCAATATGATAGTGCGAAATCAAATGCGGCAAATTACTGCGAGTGCCCAGTATAGACACTCCATGGATACGATTGCCCAACTTGCTGCGATCATCATCCACAAACCCAATCACACGCTGTTTGGGCGCGACATCTTGTTTGATTTGTCTCAGCGTCAATTCCCCCAGATCCCCAGCCCCAACAATCAATACAGGCTTTCCATGAACCAACCTTGAGAGCCACTCATTAAACACACGCTCACCTACCCTTGAAGCACAAATACCTAAAAACAACACCAACCAGTTGATGATAAACACCGCTCGAGAAAAACCTTCAAAGCGCCAGACAAATAACACAGCCAGAACACTGGCAACAGATCCTAAACTGACCCCTTTAAAAATAGTCAAAATATCCGAAATACTCGCATATCGCCACACACCACGGTACATGCGCGATAAGGCCAAACAACTCATCTGAAGCACAATGATGATGGGCAAAGATTGTGCCAACAAACGTTGCTGTGAGTCCACAAGACTGCCTTCAAATCGCAATAAGTGAGCGCCCACATACGCGCCACAGACCAAAGTGAAATCAATCAAGACTTCAAGAATCCTTCTTTTATGGTTCAACATGGTGCCAATCCACGTGGTAGGCTGCATAGATTCTCTTAAATGCTCTTCTTTGGCGCCTCGCTTTATCTCATAAACGTGTACGTGCGCCAAATAACCTGCCACCAAAAGCAGAACAGCTAAAACCACCAAACTCACCGTAAAAGAAGTGAGCGGTCTAAACCATAACGACAGCAAGCTTAAACCGCCTACCGAAGCACTCAATGCACACAAAGTGAACAAAGTCTGTCGCTCTGTTAACCCCAAAATGGCTAAGCGATGGGAGACATGGTCTGTCCCTCCTTGCATGGGACTCCTACCATGGAGCAACCGCTGTATGGTCACAAAACACATATCAAAAATAGGCACAGCCAACACCATCACAGGCACAGCCAGAACACTCAATAAATTAGTAGAGTGATGCCAACTCCCCATTAATGCCAACGCTGCTAGGCACACGCCAATCACATGACTGCCAGAATCTCCCATGTAGATTTTAGCTGGAGGAAAATTGAACACCAAAAAGCCTAAACAAACACCGGCCAAAACCAACGCCAAGGCCATCAATGACGGTTCATGTGCCACGCCTGCGTGTACCGCGCAGAACAAAGCCCCAATAGCCCCCACTCCGGCAGCCAAACCATCCATATTATCGAGCAAATTAAAAGCGTTCATCACAGCCACAAACCACAAGATACTCAGTGGAATCGATAACCAAGCAATGCCCACCAATTCAATGCGAATACCCGATGCCGCTAGAAGGGTTCCAGCAGCTATCTGTAAAATAAGCTTCGTATATGGCCGTAGACGGGTTAAATCATCCACCAAACCAATAAAAAAGACGACCGTCATTCCAGAAAGCAACGCCAAAACGCTCGGAGCAGGTTCAACCCAAAATAAAGTCGAAAAAATAAGACCGAGATACATAGCCACGCCACCTAAGCGGGCTACCACGCGTCGTCCCCATCGGTCTTCTACGGGCCTAGAGAGTAAGCCCATACGCACAGCCAATGTACGCACCAAGGGAGTGAATAGAACGGTCAATAAGAAGGCACTACCCAGTGCCAGAAAGGTCGCAATATTTTGGGGCAATAACTCCCTAAAGAGCGGCATCGTGTGACCACCTCCCTTTTGCTGTCAAAGAAATTAGATTCATATACGTTTGATCCGCCATTTTAGGATTGACCAAATCATCTGAACACCATGAAACCATCTAATTTTTTTGCCTTCTGAATACATGCGTGGATAGTAATGAATCGGCACCTCGACAATACGGGCCTTTTTTCTGAGTAGTTTACATATGAGTTCATTGTCAAAATCAAAGCCGGATGTGACAACAGGGGTTTGCTGTATGATTTCTTTTGAAAAAGCTTTATAGCAACCTTCATAATCCGTGGCATTGAAACCGTATAACAGATTAGTCAGCATAATAATCGCTTTGTTACCTAAATAATGAGAGAAAAAGCGATCTCCCTGCTTAATAAAAAAAGACGGTTTTTTCATCAAAAACCGCGACCCCATAACTGCATCTGCCTCCCCCTTGAGAATAGGCTCAATCATAGCCTGATAATCGTTGGGGTCGTATTCTAAATCAGCATCTTGGATGATGAACACATCCCCGGATGCTGCAGAGAAACCAGAATTTATCCCACCCCCCTTGCCCTTATTCTGCCTATGTTTAATGAGCTTATAAGGCACGGTAGATTGGGTGAGTCGTTCTAATGTTTGGTCGGTTGAGGCGTCATCGACTACGATGATTTCTTTCTCGATATCCCCCAACTGCACAGAATTCACTTTTTCTAACAACTCATTCAGGGTTTCCTGCTCATTATGAACAGGAATCACAATACTGAGTTTTTTGAGTGCAGGGACAGCTTTAGCTTTGGATAAGTTCGCTGTTTGTACCGGCGTCATGCGTAGATTTTAGATGTTTCCTTCACTGCATCGCAAATTTCTTTCGCTTCGGGAGCTTTATCTGTTACCGAAGCAATCACGGTCTCGATAATCTGGTCTAAAGAATAGGTGGGACTGAATCCGATCAAATTTTTAATCTTGGTCGTGTCAGGAACACGCCGAGGCATATCCTCATACCCCTCTTCATACGCTTCTTCATACGCAACAAATTTAAGATCAGAACGGCTATCGGTCAATTTGATCACGCGCTGCGCCAATTCTTCAATAGTCACTTCTTCTTGTGAGCCAATATTAAATACCTGTCCGACTGCATTGGGGTTGTTAATCAATTTCCGTAACGCATTAACCAGATCCATCACATGCATAAAACAACGCGACTGGTTACCGTTACCATGAACCTCTAAAGCCTCACCGGCCATCGCCCTTTGCACAAAACGAGGAATCACCATACCATAAGCACCCGTTTGTCTTGGACCTACTGTGTTAAACAAACGCACAATAACCGTCGGGACGCCTTTTTCCTTCCAATACACATAAGCTAAGATTTCATCAACAGCCTTTGATGTGGAATAACTCCACCGCGTCTTAAGCGGTGAACCTAACACTCGATCCATTTCTTCATGCAATGGACCATTCATATTTTTGCCATAAATCTCTGAAGTAGATGCAATCAAGACTTTCTTTTGATATCGATGCGCCATATCCAAAACCACTTCACTGCCTCGAATATTAGTCATCATAGATTCAAGTGGTTTTTGAATGATCAATTCGACCCCCACCGCGGCAGCTAAATGAAAAATAGCATCACAGCGTTCCACCAATTTATCCACTAGCGATTCATTTAATACCGTTCCATTCACAAAATGAAGTTTAGGATTGCCCTCTAAATTTTTTAAATTTTCCAATCTGCCCGTTGATAAATTATCTAGCGCCGTCACTTCATGGCCATCCTCAATCAAAGCTTCTGCAAGATGTGAACCAATAAATCCGGCACCGCCTGTAATGAGATAGTGCATCGTTATCCCCTTTCCTTCAGCAAAGCGTCATATAACACTTCTAAGTCTCCCACCAACCGCTGTGCACGATATGCTGACTGCGCACTTGCTCTTGCTTTCTGCCCCAAACTTTCTGCTCGCTGTCTTTCATTTAGCAGTGCGATTAAACTCACGGCTAAAGCTTCCGGTTTTTGTGCAGGCACCAAAACACCTGTTTGGTTATCATCGATTAAATCAGGCACCCCACCCACTGCTGTGGCAACCACAGGTCTTGCTGATGCCATAGCTTCTATGAGAGAGACAGGTAAACCTTCATTTGCAGACACCAGCGTCACAACATCACAATCGGCATAAATGCGTTCCAGATCTTGTCGCCACCCTAAGAACTGCACATGCTTTTGCAGTTTTTTCTGTTGCGTCTGAAATTCCAGACTTTCACGCTCTTCACCATCCCCGACAATCAAAAATCGTGCTTTGGGATGTGCTTGAATCACCTGTTCTGCCGCTTGCAACAAATCTTGATGCCTTTTTATGGCTGTTAACCTGGCAACAATACCGACAACCGGTTGATCTATTTCAAACCCAAGTTCTTTACGTAAAGAACCTTTATGAATTTCACAATCTAAAAATCTGTCTAAATCTAATCCAAGAGGAATCACTTGATATTGCTCAGCGCGACCAATCCCCATGGCAACTAATTCATCACGTACTTTCTCACTCACTGTCACCAAACAAGTCGTGATTCGACTCAACTGTTTTTCAACCCAGGTATAAAACTTTTCTTTGCCTCTAGGGAAATATCCCTTCAGCACATGTCCATGGTAGGTATGAATAATGACAGGCGTTCGAGCCAACCAAGCGGCCACCCTTCCGAGTGTTCCTGCCTTAGCTAGATGTGTATGTACGATATCAGGCCTGAGACGCTTAATCAAGAAGAATAGGCTTAGAATTGTTTGAAAATCCTTAATAGGACTCAAATTTTTTCTCAAATCCTTAATGAGCACGAGCCTGTTGGGTTCAGAGGAAAACCACTTCAAAAAATCTTCTTCATGCGCGTCCACTTGCCCTGAGGCTAACCAAGATTCATAGCGTTGTTTGTCTAATCTTTCATTCAAAATGAGTGCATGAATAGCCGGGCCACCTACATTTGTCCGCGTGATAATTCGAAGCACTCGCTTACGATTGCCATGCAGCTGTGGAACACCACGCCTCCAACGCTTAAAAACACCCGCAAGCAATACCACACTTGGCGAAGCCAATACAAAGAGGATGCACCAGAACACATACCGCATCCTATACAGAGCCCCCATATTGGTCACAATCAAACCCAACAGAGACACGCCGATCAGCACAAAACAAAACAGCACCCATATTTCAAATCGTTTGCGCTCACGAATAAGCGTCGCTATAGCACACATCAATAACAAATAGATCAGGGGCATCTCAATTCCGCTGAGGATACGCCCGACTCGCCCGACTCTCCGCCCTTCGATAAACCACAATTCTGGAAATGGAGCAAGAAACCCAATCTGTAATGCACGCGGTGCAAATAGAAGCAGGTCTTGAAGCGTTTCAAACTTCACCTTACCCTCTGTATTACTCCAAGAATTGCGATGTGTATAAGACCATTCATACCGTCTTTTTGCAATTTGCCACATAAGAGGATGCACCTTCACCCGATTCTCGTCATCCTCTGGAAGATAATAATCTTGAGGCACATATTTATCTTGTGCTTCAATCTCTTGTGGCTTTTCAATAATAGACGAAGCAGGAGTTTCTGTGTTTGAGACCGCAGGCACCGGCACCTCAGGAGCATCGATATGAAACACTCCGCGCAGAAAAGCAACCGTTTTGTCTTCGTTTGGATAGTAGTTCTCTAATTCAAGCTCTTTACCTTCAATTGTAGGAAGCGGGTCTGGCCCCAAAGCATTCTCACTCACAGGCTGGCGACCATAAATGCCAGGAAAGTAATGTGCCACAAAAGGCATGCCCCCTGTCATCAACCAGGTGTGACTGGCTAATACGACCAAACAGCAGGTCCCGACCCAAAAAGACGCAGAGAACCATTGTCGGCGTCTCAACACACGAACCACTAGCCCCACCCAGAGAAAACTCCACACCAAGGTATTAATCATCAACACATGAGGACGAACCGTATTACTCAAACAAAAACCTAATACTCCCACAGCCAACGCCCAAAACACATCTCTCTTGCGTACGGACTGCCAAACAAGGACCGCTGAAAGCATAAAGAGGACTTGCCCTGCAATGAATACGGGGTCTTTTAACGGCTGCGTTAAGTGCACAAACATTGATGGCCAGAGCCCACACAATACGGCCGCGATAAAACCTTGCTTTGTCCCCCACAATCGCCGCCCCAAAACATACACACCGCACAGCATCAGGACATAGAGCAACAAAGAACCAGGTATCAGCCCAGGATACGACACCCCAAAATACCGGCCAAACGGCGCATAATATTTAGCGGCCTTCCCCGAGTACCAAGGCCCTAAAATGTATGCAGCTTGCTCCGGATGACTCGATTGAATGACAGCGACATATTTGGTGACACCCGTTAATGTGTCTCCACTATCAGGAGCGAACTCCCACCCCCCGCGGCCATTGGTCAAACCAGGGAATAAATCCAAAGCAGAGATAAAGAATAAGGAAAAACTAGCGATCAAAAAAACCGCCACTGCCAAGCTCAACCACTGCCAAAGCTTCAAACCCAAAATCTTTTTTGTCCATTCCGGCTGATGCATAATTCTCCTAATCACTTTCCGTAAGATTATGATAAACATCTTCATAGCATCGACGCACAGTCTTCAAAGAGAACTGTGTTTCCACTCTATTCCGCAATTCAAAACCTAAACGTTTTCTATCCTCACGAGGCATGCGCGCAATCGCCAACCACGCTTGGCAAAATGTCGAAGGATCCCGACCCGATACGAGGCATCGTGCATCCCCTAAAACTCGCTGGCAATCCCCCACATCAGCAGCAACACAAGGCACTTCGCTAGACATAGCTTCTGCAATCACATTCGGGAACCCCTCAGCATGTGAGGTCAAAGCAAAAAGATCACAGGCTGCGTAAAACAACCTAGGGTCTTTTAAAGGACCGAGTAGACGAACATTATTGGCTAAACCGTAGCGCTCAATCAAATCCATCAAGACTTGATTGCTCCTATCGATCCTATCACCTGCAAGTATAAAAACCGTATCGGGTTTTTCTTGAATGAATTGACTAGCTGCTGCTAGAAACAACTCATGCCCTTTCACCAAATTCCATCTTGCCAATAAGCCAATCACAAACACATCAGGCTCTAGCGAGTACAACGCTCTTGCCTGTGCATGCTGGCTTCCCCAACGCGAATAGAACGCATCTACATCAAAACCATTGTCAATAACCCGCATAGAGGATTGGGGATAACCTAAAGCCTGATGATCTTTGGCCCCCCGATCTGAATTGACAATAACCGTATCCACCCATCGCGCTAAAAATGCATTCACTTTCGCCAAATATCGAATCAAGCGACTGTCCTGATTCGAAGGACCAGACCGCCTAATCGTCCAAATGATCTGAGAAACACCCGCCATACGCCCCACGATAAAACCGAATAAATCTGCGTGGTATAACCAGGTTTGCAAAATATCCGGCTGCATCAACTTGATTTGTCGCCATAGCCGCATGGCCCCTTTAA
>JAJDCC010000111.1 GCA_029261015.1 Candidatus Omnitrophota bacterium
CCATACCCACCCAGCTTCTGGGCTCTGCACAAAGTCGAGTAAACTGTGAATGGCGTCTAACTCTTGAGCCGATAAACCTAAGGCCACTGCATTGTCCAATGCCGACTGCAGTCGCTGAGGCAAATAGGTCGCTTCCCAGGCCGGGATAGCTGAGAGTTCAGAATCCACGAGCAAAGTGGGTCGCAGGGGGTCTTGGTCTTGACGAGCTAGGCCATTTAGCATCTGCGAAAAATTCACCGTCGCACTCAATGAGGAAGAACCTCCTTTAATAATGCGTCGCACTGTCGATTCTCCTACTCCAGCCTTCCAAGCTAAAAAGGGCACCCCATATTCTTTTTTCAGATCCTCAAATTTCAGCTGAATGTTTTGATCTACATGGTTCATAAACTGATCAATGCCTGTATTCAGATCGGCATGAGTTAACCCACTTGATCGTTTAGGATTTACCAATAGATTGGCACTATGCCCGAACCGTTCACTCAACTCTTCAGAATTCAAATCGAACACCATACTCCAGGAGAAAAGAAGCTGAGCAATTTTTAATCGCGTCGCCTGAATAAACTCAGCATATGCTTGTAGTGAAATTTCACCTGCAATAAGAGGATCATCTGACAAGGCTTGCCTGTAGGTACTCGAGGCATACTGACTGGGTGTTATCAATGCAATATCTTTTTGTGTGATACCTAAACGCTTCGCCACTTCCCAATAACCCTGATGTTGCGCAAGTAGCTTGCTTCTGATTGAAGCGACAAAATCAGGTAACATATCAGTCTTAACTGGAGCGCCCTGGGATAAACTCGTGTTCCAACCAAGGTCCCCTATAAAAACCGCATCTATATCTACATGCCGAACCACATCCAACTTCAGGTATGTGTTCAATAATTCTGTAACAATACCTTTACCCGCTTTAGACAACTTCTCCAAAGTCTCAACCGTAATTCCACGACTATCTAAATCATCATAGTCGCGTAAAGCATAAGAGATGCTCGTCACACTGGTACGAGAGCGCTCTGCAAATTCATCCCATGAAACACCTAATGCTTGAGCTAGCTCCCAGTAGATACGAATCTTTGCACGCAATTCAATGTGTATCTCGCGTTCTAAAGTTTCTATATTTTGGGCATCCACAATATCGTCTACTGAAAGTGAAAGATCCTGACTAATTTGATGTGCACGAGGAAATAATAAACTATCTGTCGCATCTAAATAGTTCTCATAAGCGTCAATTGAAGCATCTTTATATCGATTTTGATTTTCACCAAGAACCCTATTCAACTGCACCAATCCAAATTGACTGGCATTAGCAATTCTTTCACGTATGATGCCTAACAGTTTTGCGATCGCTACACGTCGCGCCAATTCTTGTTGTAATGCTTTTTTCTTTTGGTGAACTTCTGAAAGTGACATGCGCTGCTTTGCATCCACATCGGTTCTCAAATTATGCCGATAGTGCAACGCAACATGCATCACCGTATAGGCCAGCAATGTGCCTACGGCAATCGACCACACCGGATCCATGGCAAACACACTGCCAAAGAAAGACTGCAAGGCAAACAACCCCACTCCGATCACAGTAGCAGCAAACACCGACTGCTCATGCGTACGCTGAATCGGCTCAGACACATCACGCCAATCAGCATGCAGTCGCTCAAAACCCCATACGGCAACCCCATCGCCTGCAATAGCCAAGACAAAAAATGGAATCACCAATGCCAATGCAGGCAAACCCACCGCATGCATCCAAAGATCTGATGTTAGGTGCACAATTCCAATCAAACTCCCCAAACCCAGCACACTCATCATCGTGCCAATCAAACCACTTTCTAACAATGGCGCGACATACCGCTCATACCCATCGGGTCCCTGAACGACAGACATCGTCGTTTTCCACCCCTGCGTTCTTTGACTCGAAACTCCAATGGCCTGGAGCATCAACCCTATCGTATACTGAGAAATATCCGTCTTTTGTTTACCGCGGTAAAGGATCTTGACTGAAATACCCGCATCAACCGCACGTCCTAATGCCTCAAGATTCGGGTGAGATAACATCAAACTGTTTTTAATCCATCGGCGTGACAAACTCTCAGGGAATTCGACCAGCATTCCAGTATTGGCTTGATACTGACTTAACAAAGTCTCTGCTTGCTTTAATGGGTGGGCCGCTGGGGACCAATGGTCCAATGCCTGTGCAGCCTTTGGAATCCCCAACTGCACTAACCCTTGCCTAAGCCTGTCGACAAAAATGGTCTGACCCAAGGGGATATGCCCCACTCCAAATCCATACACGATCAACTCTTTATCCTCTTTTTCAGACTGAAGCAATCGATCCACAGCATCTTGAATCATTTCTGCATGCCATCCTGGATACACCCACAGTATTTCACGCCCCTCTTCGGGCTTCTCGCTATACGATAATACTTTTTGATGGACAGAAAAGGACGCAATGAGGACTTCCCCTGTCATGTTTTTGGTTAAGTATTCTTTCGCAAAACCAAAATCGACACGTTCCAGTAACCAGGACAATTTGGTGCGTGCAAGGTCTGCAGACAATCCGATAGGCAAAGCAGCAAGACCTTGCTCTTCAAACCATGCATCCATGCGCATATCCACATAAGGATAATCTATGGCAACCACCACATCCGCATTCAGTAATGGCTGTAAAACGGCTATAAGCTCAGATTTATTTGCATATTCCATACGGGACATCGCTTGAATAACCAACCCTACCGATTGTCCTTGGGCTTTCCAATGCAGCACCCTCTGCACAGCATCTTCAATGCCTGCAGTTCCTGCTTGCGGGTTCCACACGACAAGAGGCACCTCTCCAAAACCATACTGTTGAGTTTTTAAAGAATCTAGACGTTTTCTGCTAACAACATCGAACAAAACCTGCGGTGTGCCCAAATGGAGTCCTTGACTATCGACCACACCCAAACGGCTGTGCACCCCATGTAAGGTAAGGTGAGGAGAAGTAGCGCTTTTGTCTGTAGACTGTACACGAATTTGAGAAGCTAAGTGCAATTCTGATAAACCTTCTATTTCTGTATTCGCAGTCAGATAATACACCCCAGACGATAGTTCTCGAGCTACTTGATGCGCATGCCTCATCAGACGGATACGATCGGATTGATTAAACGAGTGAACCGAAGGGATAATGATGATCGGCACTTCTGATTGCTGAGAAAATTCTAAAGACAAAAGCAAAGCTAAGTGTTCAAGCGTATCGGTGCCTACTGCAAAAATAACCCCTGCCTGCTTAACTTTCTCAATAGGATCTAATCCTTTGTTGTATCTATCAAGCCGCGACGTTTTTTCTTTAATGAGTGCGTGCAGCCTTTTAATAATCACACTCCACTCATCTGGGCCAATATTACTGGAATCCAATAACCGGTCTTGAAAAATTTGAAATTCGAAAGGTTGTTGGCTCCACTCAGGGGAAATGCGTTCTGTGTGCGCCATATACCCTGCAGCTGATTCGAGCATACGGCTGCCCCCAGCTCGAATCACCCATGGAGTCTGAATGAGAATACGCTCCCTTTCTTCTTTTAAAAACTCATACCAAACATCAAATTCATTTGGAGACCACATGAATGCGCCCACTTCAATCTTGTGTTGAGCCCAAAGCTGTCGCTTAACTTCCTCAAAATACTCCGTTTCCTCTTGGTTCAATGCATTCATACGTTGAATTTGATTTTCTAGTTCTTCTTGAACTTCGTAATTCAGCTGACCAATTAGCCGCGTTATTACGCGGCGATCATGGAGGACTGCTTCATTCATAGCCAACGAAGCAATCGCTAATAAATCAAGCGTTTCATCTAAATAGGCTATTTGTTTATAATAAGAGAGTCCCTCTAATGACCTTAAATTATCCAAACGATCTGCCAATTTTCCTGGAATTGCCCATCGATCAAATTCATCAAAGGCTGCACGATAAAGGTCTTCTACATAATCCTTCCAAGCACCTGAATCCGGTTTAGTCAACACGGACACCAATCGCGCTACGGGTTGTCCAAATACACGCATAACCCGCGCTAAGGTACCAAACTCATCTTCGGTATAGTCATGTAAAAACTCAACATTCAGTACATCTGAAATAGAGAGATTCACCTCTAACTCATTCAATTCATCACGCACCGCACCCAACCCAACCTCTTGCATGGCATACAATAAAATTTCTGCCGTACCATACCAATGTGACAATGTCGAGTGCCCTGTTTTACGCCAACTCATAGGAATGTTGGCAATAAACTGCGCGCCTCTGGCCACCTCATCCAATTCTGCCTGAGTCAAGCCTCTAAATGCATTCTCCAGCTTGAGCATAAAACCTCGCTGCATCGCAACAGGAAAAACCCTGTCCTTAAGAAGGATAAATGCACTCAAACCTAGTGCTGATACCCCTACCACAGTAAGATCGACAAAACCAATCGCCGGCAATATCCCTAATAAAGATAAAACCGCGTAACCGTACAAACCCAATACGCTACTAAAGACTAGCGGAATATTAGCCAATAAAACTGCACGCATATAAATCACCATCGACTGAGTCCATTCGCCATTCACCTGCGCACGCCCCAACATAGCCAAAGCGCTATCGAGTTGAAAATGCCGCAACATCCACCAATCCCAGACCTTTCCAAATAACGGGACACGTGAGAGTTGGGTCAAAGCGCCATAAGCACTGACATGCTGATTCCAACGGTCTTTGCGGTAATGATCCGCCAAATCTCTAACGGCTTCCCCCCAAACCCGTTTCATTAAGTAATACGAACCCAATCCAAACAGGATGAATTGCCATACCGAATAGGCTGCAACCAATGTCAATGCTGAGGAGACAAAACCCATATAAGGTTCCAATAACGCTGTCATTGCTGTAAGCGAACCCCATTCCATGAGTCCATACAGAATTTGAACTCTCGGATACTTAACCGCATTCCAATTCCGCACAAGATGACGTCGCATCACTAGAGTCACCCCACCCATAATCAACCCAGCCATAACAAGTGGCGCTAGCGTTCCGGTAAACCCTGTTAGGAAAAAGATACTGATAATCCCCATCAAATGAATCGGAAACCTACGCTGTCCAACTAATTCTTTCTGTCGTTGCGTCTGTGCATCCGGATTATCTATCGGGAGTATTTGGAAGAGTTTCACTTCACCTGCATGCAATTCTTGAGTGAACTGTTGCAGTTCTTGGGCATTCACAATAGAGACTTGTTCGCCTAACCTATCTTGTATGACATACAGCGTGTCTTGCGAATAGGCACCAAAGCCCCAATCTTGAAGAGACATCGTAAAACTGACGGTGTGTGATTGTGAGCTGAGGTTTGAAAATAACAGCGCTGCTTGCTCACCATTGCTGCGCACCAAAGTCACCACAGATTGGTTATTGGTTTTTGGAAACAGCAGCGGTACCGGGCTTCTAAAGAAACTTTCATTCAAGATATGAATGAGATGAATCGAGTCCTGATTCAGTTGATCGGGTTCTTGGTTTGCTTGTTGTGCAAACCGCTGTGCTGACCACTCACGCTTAATGTCTTCTCCATTCCACAGCCAACCAAATAATTCTGGAAAATAGATGAGTGGATAGCCATTAATAAAACCCACGATAGCTTGTGCTGCTAATTGCTTATCTCCTAACAATGTCGCCGGAAGCACTTCATCATGGTTGCCTAGGTAATTCACACTGTGGTCCAACAAACCCGATGCATATTGATACCGAATCAATTCGGTAATCCAGGCACCTTGTCGATCAGTCCGCGTAATTTCTTTATAGAGCTTATGGTTGTACAGTGCCTCAACTTCGGATCGTTGCTGCAAAGTCAAGCGCTCATCCCGACTTCCATAGTGTTCTAAAATAAACCGCTGCTCAGGGAAACGCTGTTTGATCAATTCCCAAACAGCATGCGGAAGGCCTTGTGCCAAATCACCACGCATCCCTTCAACCCCCGCATCAAACCAAGGAGCCAACACTTGCTCAAGAGCCCATTCCTGTACACCCGGGTGATGCCAATTGATCGCAGTGGTGTCGCTCATCGCCCCATAACCTGAACTGTAATGCCAAATGAGTACACGCACAGCATCACCCACCCGATTCCACACAGAATCCTGAAACTTTTCAAGCTGTGCCTGCACTTGTCCCTCTGGGTCATGCAAATAAACAATAAAGGCGCTGGCTTGTGGCCCTTCTTCATAAGCCGTCAAGAGTGCTTTATCCGTCAGGTCTGCGCGTAGATGACGCGTTTGGTCTAAGAGGTCTCTTTGAGACGCATCCTCAGTGGTGACATAATGAAACCAATCTAAATTGCCTGCACGAATATTCTCGCGCACCATTTCACTTCCCACAGAAACATGCCCGATAAAATCAAGCATGACCTCAAATCCCTGAGACTGTAAATGCTGAATCAATGCCAACATGCGTTGACGATGCTCAACATCGCGTCCCTCTAAATCAGACATCGAGAAAATAGAGGCAACACGCCCTTCTTCTCCACCCCACATATTTGAAATCACCACGCGGTCCTGATCTTGTTCGCCTACTGTGATGGAATAAAAACGCTCTGTGGTATGCGGTGTCGTGTCATTCAAAACAAGTCCCATCTTTCCGGTAGGATGAGCACCAATTAGGTAGAGCGTGACACCCTGTCCTTTAGGGATTTTTGCTGCTGCTAAGAGTTGATCAATATTCTCAGTCAATGTGCCTGGTGGCTGACCCGGAGCCCATTCCTCTAAAAAGCGAAGCGGAATTTGTAACACATAAGGTTGCTCACGACGCCCTGCAACGGTTGCTGATTGATCTTGAAGAATGGCTTTTAATTGTGGCAAATCCATAGCCACAGGAACCGGGGTAAATCGCAATGCCTGCATACCAGGCACACCTACATGGAGTCCTTCTAAATCTTTCCACGAATGGATCCGGTATTTTTCTTGTGTGCGGATGTCTTGGATCAAGAAACCTGCTACCTCTTGACCATAGGTTTGAGCTAACCAAGGCACCAATACAGGACTTCCAGCAATCACCGTCCATTCTTTGCGGTGAATGTCATCTGTCTCACCCACATACAGATTGATTAGGAGCGGCTGATGATTGGGATCTCTCCATACAAAGGCACGAATCGCATCATTGCGTTGCGGATCAGTCACCTCAGTGGCGTGTTCTTGTTGAGCTAACCAATCCGCCAAAGTTTTGCGTAACTCAGCATCCTTAATATTGATTTCTTCACCGCGTAACCACTGAGCTATAACTTTATCGGGCTGGTAGGAAGACGATGGCGTTGTGGGAAATACGCCACCCAAAATGAACGCCAGTGGCATCAATGCAATTTTCTTAGCAAACCTTCTCAGTTTATTCCAGTTAAATTGCGGGTTATCCGTTTGCTTTTGAAAAACATTCACATAGCCGTAGTCATTACTGGCACCTGTTATGTGCCTCATATTGCCTGTATGGTCAGATCGGCTAACCAGCCATCTGGGA
>JAJDCC010000112.1 GCA_029261015.1 Candidatus Omnitrophota bacterium
TCATTGTTGAGGAGGATTCACCTTTAGATGTTTGGCGCGATAAGAAGGTAGCGGAAGGCTACACAAATATTGAACTGAAATCAACGCGTTTTTCAGATAACGAAGTGCATATGCAGTTGCTGACTTCAGACTATCCGCATGTGCTTCAAGGTAAGCCGAGTGTCTTTATTTGGGATCTTTCAAGAGGGACCTTATCAGCCGCGGACTTACTAACACTGTTATTTGTTGCTGGGACATTGCGGCAGGTATGGCGACAGGATGATGGTTCTGTTGTTGCGCCTCCATCTAGTGTGCGCGTAGGTTTACAACTGCCTGCTGCGTGGATGAATCCAGAGTCGGAATGGATCGACCTTGAAACAGCCAGTACAGTATTGGCGCTATTGGAATCCTTATTGGGCAATAAAGGGCTCATCAGTATTCTGGATGATGACTATTCTGCAGGTCAAATGAGTGTTGGTGAATGGCTTGATCGTATCAATGATCAGCGATTAGGTTTGGGATTGCCTGTGATTAAAATGATTCAACTGGGTGACCCATATGCCGTGGGTGAAGCTTTGCAACGCGATCACTGGTCACGCTACTACCCGACAAACGGCAAAGGGTCACAACCGGTTGATGCGGTATTCTCCATTAAACGTGACAATCGTAATCGTGTGCGTTTGGCGCAATCGGTGGCTGAGAAATCTGGCAAGACTTTTAATGCTTGGACGGGATTGTCCTTAGCAGAACGAGTGGCACAACGTTTAGGCATTCCATCCCAAGAGATTGATGTGAGTTTGGATACTACAGGAATGGTCAGCCCTGCAGATGCAGTGAAATCAGCGATGAACACGCAGTTGCAACAACGTATTGATGAGTTAAAGGCCTATGGTGCTCAGCGGGTCATGCTGATTCATGGTCATGGCGCGGTGACCAATGAAGAAGTGCTTGAAGAGTTAATTTTGCTGATGGCTTTAAAGAAGGCGGGTTTTGAAGTCTTAAGTATGGGAACAAACTCACGGTATGTGAGACAAGACGGAGTGACGCGAAGTAAGTATCCGATAGGAACGGGTATCACAGCCGAAATTTTTATGCGTTTGAAATGGCAATTGGCTGAGTTGGCATTTATTCAACTCCATTTGGCGAAGGACCCAGAGCAGACAGACTACATTTCACAATTTGCCCCCGAGGGGGTACAGCCTGTGCCATTCACGAACTTAAATGCCATGGGTCTGATGGCCGAGACTTTGGTGCACACAACCGGGATAGATCCAGAACTATTAGTGATGGAAGCACCCGATCAAGGCATTAAAGCCTTTGTGAAACAAGCGGCTGAGCGCTTGGGTATGCAATGGGGTGCGCTTAAGAAGCAACGCATTTCAGGATCACAAATTCAGATTGTAGGACATGACCCTAAAGTGAACTTAGCAGGAAAAACGGTACTACTGCTCGATGATATCAATGGATCAGGGGGGACTTTAATTGGGGCCGCTCAGTATTTAATATCGCCTATCTGGAATGCATTAAAGCGATTGCACATGCCTCGATGGATGTTCACGATATTGGGTATGCCCTATGAGTTTATTGTGGCTACACCACACGCAGTTTTGTCTAAGGGGTTGCGGCCTTTTGAAGATAAAAAGAGCCCTATTTCTCCAAAAAACATATTCTTTACCGAGTCTGTAGACCCCACAGTATCAGAGGAAGATTTGGCAGTCCTGTTGGCTCAAGGACAAGTAGTGCGTTTAGACCGTTTGATTGTTGAGGAATTGTTTGGTGCTGAGGCGAATCACTTGGATGATGAAGGCAATCCAAAAGCAACGGAGAATGTGGACGATGCCGCTCATGTGAATACAAGTTTAGATGATTCCTCAGATGCAGATTCTAATTTAGCGCTCTTTGAATATGCAGTGGTGCGGGCCTTGTCTGAATCATTGGTGAAATACAATCCGCGTTTCTTAGCTTGGCATGTACAACGCGATCATCAAAGCGGTTTCACACTGGCACAGATCAGTGCCAGAAGTCATCAGCGTCTCGCTGCCTGGTTTTCAGTTCACAGCGTGCCGCTCATAGGATTTTCAGTGGCCATGCTCGCTGGATTGTGGATGAACCCATCGTCCTTGCAATCATTGGG
This sequence comes from Candidatus Omnitrophota bacterium, assembly GCA_029261015.1. GTDB lineage: Bacteria > Omnitrophota > Gorgyraeia > Aquiviventales > Aquiviventaceae > JAJDCC01. The sequence continues at coordinate 2,114 of JAJDCC010000112.1, forward strand.
CTCAGTGGTTCCACTGGGACTGTTTCTAGCATTTATCGGTGGTGTGGTTATGCATGCTGGGTATGATTTTATGGCTTATCGCCGTGGCTGGGCGCCTTTAGATTTAAATGAATCAGAAAAAGCGAAGAAAACCTTTAAAGAACGTGTGCATAAGGCATTGCGTGATGACTATATGGCCAATATTCATTTATGGACAGGGCGAGAAGGAAAGAAGGTTTATGAAACGGTAGAAGCGTTTGTGGATCATCTTTATGAGATTCAACCCGAATTTTTCTTAGCCAAGCAGCGTATGAATGTCTTGCATGACTTGTTGCGTAATGTTGTAGCCATAGACTATGATTCTGGTTCTAGTTTAGTTCGCGGTTTATCCGATTTCTTATACCTACCTGAATCAGATCCTCAGTATACGCAATTAGAGCAACGCCTTGAGTTGGTTCGTGATGTAGCTGCTGCTTATAAGAATTCTCGAGGGCAGGTATATATAGAGGAGTACCAGAATAGTCTCAATCAATTGAATTGGCTGCTACGCGATCACCCGATATTGATCCAATCGCAGGAAGTGTATCAACGCATTCTGAGACCGTTGTTAGAAACGCGCACAGGTATGGTGCATGCATTTTTTGCCTTGAGCGAAATACTGAGATCGGAATCTTCTTTAAGCCCGCGGTTGGAAAAAGCCCTGAAGGAAATGGCTAAGATCGATGCCAAAGGCAGCGACGAAAAAGAGGATGTCATTCTTCATCATCAGCTATTTTTACTGAATCTACTCACCACCTTACGCCGTAATGCTCAATATGATAAAGGCATAGGCTATCAACACCCTTCAGCGCGTACTTATTGGTGGTTGCTATTGGCTTATCGCTTAACAGGAGATTTAGAAGACAGTGCTTATCGTAAATGGGTAGAGCGTGTGAGCGCGTTGGAAAGTGTAAAACATGAGGGAGCGCTGAGTTTTAGCGAATGGACAGAAGCACAACTGGTGAATGTTGGATTTGGCGCGAATCATCTGAACAACTCGCGACAACTAGACCTGGAACGCTCTATTTATCTTAAATGGAAGAAGAACACGTCAAGAAGCTCGATGCACTTTAATGACATCAGCACATTATTTGGCTTCTTCCACAATATGGAAGCGTGGAGAGCGAGCCAAGAACCTATTTCAACCGCACGCACATTCGAAAGCATCTGGAATGGAAATCAAATTCTCTATTTAAAGCATTCCAAGGATAACTATGGATTGAGTTTGAGTGAAGATGGTGAACTGACGTTTCCCCAAATTTTGGATCTCTTGAATCTAGATGAACCTAAACTTTTAGAGTTATTGATTACGCCAGGGGATGATTTTTCGGGGGGGCGCTGGCCGTGGTTATATGGTTTATATGACCGGATTGAAAAAGAATACGGTCGCATTGCAGGTCAGGTTTTAGCGCCAACAGTATTTGAAGCTTGGGATCTTGTGGCGGTGTTAGGCAGTTTTGGCTTGGCGATGTTGGCTGCACAACCCGTTGTTCTAGGCCCTCCATTAGTTGGCGTGATTGTGATTTGGCGTCTGGCCGGTTGGCAAGTACTCATGCATAAGCTAGATGGCGGCACGTGGCGTCATGCGATTTTCTCCCGTGATTTACTCCTTATCAATATTTTGACGCTCAGTAGTTTAGTGGTAGCTCTACAGCTTAGCGGAGTGGGTTTGGTGTTTTGGATGGTAGCCACGCTACTATTGCCGCATGCAAGTATTAATTTTTCTCAAACCACTCCTTCGTTAGGCCCACTCACCCGATCTTTATTGAATACGGGTGAAGCCACACTGATAGCCAATGACGGCCAGCGTTTTCATGTTAAGTATCAGCAAACTCCTGATGCACGGTTGTCTCACACAATGTGGCATCAGATTAGAATTCTTAGCGATGGAAAAGAGATTGGCCGAGTGGATTTTCGTGTGAATGCAGAGACTGCTCTGGCCTGGGCTGATATTTCATTATGGTATTACACCCACATAGAAGATTTAGCGGGGGGATACTACACAGATGATTTGCCGGTTGAAGGTATTTGGGTAGATGCTGATTGGAGGAAAGGTGGCCCTCAAGGTTCTGGAAATTACCAGGGTATAGGCAGTGCTTTGATGCTGATGAGTATGGGGATCGCTAGGGATCAGGGTGCTGAGCGATTTGAAATCAAAGGAGAGGTGTGGGCGCCTGACTTCTTTAGAAAACCCATTTTTGCGTTTATAGAGAATGCTAGTGGGCAAAAGGCTCAAACTCGATTCAGTAGAGATCTTCTGCATACGCCGATTGCAGACCCCCTCATTGAAACACAGGTGAGTGAGATGCCTGTTTGGAGGCGGACATTAAAGCGAATCGCTCTCATGTCGGCATTATTGATTGTGGGGTCTCCTGGTTTGATGACAGTGTCTGATCCACGCGGTAAAGAAGACTTTAAGCACCAAAAAATGATGCACGCGTGGTTGAAGGGAGATGCCCAAGCGATGGAACGACTTGGCGATCGTGCATTGCGGTATGAACTGATTCAAGCATTGGCTTTGCATCCACAAGTCATACGTGTTTCCAGTGACAATCCTGATATCGCTTTATTCAGTGTGCCTGCAACCTTATTGGACCCAACGCAAAAACAACTGGCGGGAATTCGCTGGGTGGTGGCCATCAGCATATCCGATCAGCATCCTCATGAAGGCAAGCATTGGGCGCATGTTCAGGTACTCGAGTCTGCACTGGAACATGTGCAGGGCAATACAGCTGCCGTTCAGGATGCTGTGACACATGACATGTTTGGGGTGGTTGATGTGGCTCAGACACGTTCAAGGGGATTGCGAGTCGGGGTTCCTGTAGAAACCGGCATGCAAGTGCTGCGATTTGATGAGTTATTGTCTGTTTCATTGAGTGCATTACAAAGCAATGGTACGCATACAGCGGTAGAGCGTTTGCAACAGGTTTTGGGTGATTTGGAGCCAGCCCCTGGTTCGATGGTGTCGCTTGAAGATGTGCATGCAACGGGTTCTGTTGAAGCCTACATCCAGCAACTCACTGGGGCCGATTCCGCTCAAGGCACACACCGAATAGGTGTCTTTGATCACAGAGTGGTGTTGCGTGATACACAGCTAGGTGAGGATAGAGGCGGTGTTTATCAAGTAGCGACAGATTTACAGCACAATGTGGATGGGGTGAAACAGCTCGTAGAGTTATTACATGCGCAGGGTTTGCATGTGGTGCTTCCAATTCCGGCTTTGGGTGCAGACAGTCCGGTGATTCGAGAAATGCTTTCGCATGATATGCGTTGGTTTGCACCTATTACTCTCCCAGGAGGGATGGTAGACCAGGCAACACAACAGCTGAAAGCAAGTCTTACCGATGATCAAATTTTTGAAGCCATTCCAGATGCCATCATTGTGTATGTGTCTGATCCTAATTTCAAACTCAATGCCCGTTGGAAAGAGCAATGGCCGTGGCAGTTGGCAAAACCATGGAATCAAGCTCCTCAATATGAAGCTCATTCTGGTGAAGTAGAACGCCAGTATGTGCGCGTGGTGCTTAAGGAAGGGCGTGTTTCAGGTTCTGTCGCGTTGAATTGGATGACACCCTCTGTGCAGCAGTGGTGGAAGCAGAAGGTGTTTTCACTGTGGCAACATCAAGTGGGTGTGGATCGTTTTCATGTGCTGGTGACGCCGAGTTTTGAAAACTTCATGCGGCGTAATCCTAATCTGTTCAGCGAACCTCCGCTTAAGGATGATGGGAAGCGTTCTTATAAATTCCGCAATCGCATTAAACATGAAAATGCTTATTGGCAATTTGTAAGGCGTTTGCAGGAATCTGGTTTTAAGTCTGTCGATGCACGCGCTATTGCTTCGGGGAAAGACCCCATCGTTTGGGTGGAAGCTGGCATCATTCGGACGCATACTCAATACGATAGGATTCTCAAGGCTCTGGCTCAAACAATTGCAGATGTAAGGGGAACAGATTTGAGTCGAGATGAGGGCGATACCGCACATGCGCTTAAACTTTCGATTGAAAGACGCATCATGGATCATGAGCGGTTTCACATTATTGTGTCATCAGTTGATCTAGTCGATTTGCGCAAAGCATTGTTGTCTGAACTAGGCCATGAGGGCTATGAGCGGCTGCTGAGACAATTTGCAGCGATGTATCAACCGTATTCACGTGGATATGAATTTGAGGATGAATTATTAGCGCATGCCCAATTAGAAAAAGAAATCGGCAATTGGCATTTAAAGGTAGCCGATGATGAAGGCAGTATTCATGTCATCAATGACAGCGTGATG
>JAJDCC010000113.1 GCA_029261015.1 Candidatus Omnitrophota bacterium
CCGCAAATATTGGAGATGTTATAGGTCTGCCTGCGCTATTTGTGACAGTTAATTCTTCATATATTGTGCCTGTTTCTAGTCACTCTCCGAGTGATTTTATGTATGCTGTCATTGACATGACATTGACGGCTGGAGAGGAGGATGTACCGCTAACAACTTACCACTGGTTTCTAGATGTCGGGGATACCCGTTATTCACCCGATTTATCCTTAACATCTGGAACAACTCATGCCAGTATGCCAGCGATGCTTGGAGCAGGGGATACTATGCAAGCATCTCTTGCTTTTTTGGTCAGTCGCTTTGAGGGTGATACGCTTTTTCTATTTGTTCCGCCAGGCATACCATCGCAACAGGTGCTTGTTCCTTTTAACCCAGCGCCTATTCCTGTTTCTGTTGAAAGTCTTGATGTACAACTCCGTCGTATATGGCGAGATGGACATCATGTCTATGTTGATATGCGGGTATATAACCCACAATCTGAGGCTATATCGCTTGATTTAGCCGATATAGGCATTGTTTTTGGTTTCACACCGAATCCAACTGGTCCCACACAACATCCACTTGATTTTGAGTCAATTGTATTTGAACCAGAATATTCCTTGGATATGACACTTACCTTTGACTGGAATGCCGATGATCCCTTCGCAACCTTACGAATGGCAGGGCGAGTTTGGGCAATACAGCTCGTAGGAGTTTAACAAACTTGCAATATCTAGAATTTGAGATAAGATTAAAACATCGATATATCTATATCGGAGATTTAATAAGGAGATGAAATTGTGAAACGTCATTTATCCATTCTTCTAGCAATTCTTGTACTTTTAATTGTAGCGGGACCAGTCTCCGCTCAAGCAGATGTGGAAGGGCAAGTTACAGACTTCTTTACAACCATCGAAGATCTGATGATTGCGGTGGCAACCAGCGCGGCAGTTATCGGTTTTCTGGGTCTAGCCTTGATGAACTTGGGTAGTAGCATACCCTTCATCGCCGAGTGGAAACAGGAAAATCCAAAAGCGGCTCGTTCTGTTATCACTGGCTTACTCATACTTATTTTTGTTGGTGGGGGAGGCTTAGTCGGATTACTAAGTTTCTAAGAGAATATAAATTTTTAGGCAAGGGGTTTAAAGCTGTGTAACTAATCGCTATAAAATTCCAGCGAATCATTACGGGCACAGTATTTCATACACAACAATATCCCTGCACAAAGGTGTCTTTTATGCTGTTTGTGTTTGAGAGCGCGGACACCCAAGCCGCGCTTTTTGGATTCAGTAAATAACTACTTGTTTTGTTTTTTCGCAGTTAATGGACAAAAAATAATAGGATTTAAATATGACTGCTAAGTTTAAGAGCCGAGTCATGAGCCGCGAAGAGAAAGCCTTTGGCAGTGTTGATATGAATCGTATGATGACTGCTGGCATGGGAACGGGTTTTGTCTATGCACTCCTGCGATTAATGAATGTCGGGCTACTAATGATACCTGGTGTTTTTATCGCGTTCTTCTTCTTTGTTTGGCTTACAGGTAAACCAGGCGGGATTCCACGCTATCTTGTTTTTGTCTATAGCTGGCACGCAAAAATGTTAATTTCAGCCAGAAGAAACCCTAAAAGTATATCTGGGCGAATCGTATCACTTATTGGATGGGATACAGGAGACGTAATTCTCAATGGAGATGTTGTATTCACGTCAGCGACCTCAGAAATTATTGATGATAGTTTCGCAGGATTTGAGATTGTGGAGACAGATAATCTTTATGCTGGAGGCTTCGAGATTGTGAGTGATGAGGAGTTGTTTATCACCATTGACAATTAAAGCACCCAATTTATTTGAGAGGTAAATCATGGTTTCAACTACAAAAAAGAGAAGAAGTCGCAAAAAAGAGGTTGTCACACATACTTGTATGGTCGAACCTTTTGACATCGCTATGTATCACACCCGCGATGGGGAAGGGCTGTCATCCCTTCAACAACGGTTTGGTAATTGGTTGCGTGGTTTATCCTTTCCTAGCCGCTTTATTTACTGGCAGATGCCCGCTGATTTGCGCGATCGTATTCAGTATGTTGCTGACTTAGCCCGCCATGAAAATGACACCCTCAAGAAACAGATCTTAATGGAGAATCGTAGAAATTACGAACAACTTCAAAATGCCGCCAACTATCATCGTAGTTTCTGTGGGATTGGCATGTGGACAGATGATTCTATTACCAGTAACGCCGTCGCCAGTAGTGTATCGGGATCATTTGACACACCGGCTTATGTCAGTCCATGGCCCAAATTATTTGAGGGCAATTATCGTCTCTCAGAACCCCACTCTAGTTTTAATTACTGGCATCTACGTCCTGTTGGGCGACCCGGTGGACGCATGTATTTTGCATTTATGTCCAGTTATGAATTCATGCCAGTTGATTGGAATTTTTTCCGTCCGCTGCGACAGGTTTTAGCCTTACCTTATCCACTTGCTTTATGTATAGATTTCCCCAAAACATGGGATCGTAATGAGGCAATCTCATCTATTGAGGGCACATTACTGGCAACAAAAGTCCACTTGTCCACAACAACATCTGAGGATAGCAAAAGTGGTAAAAAATATATTGATTGTAAGAAAACATTAGACGAACTCAATAGTGGAGACTTACTCCATGATATTCAAATCGTTATTGGAGTAGCTGCCCCGGATCGGGAAAGTCTCAAAAAAGCCTGTGATGAAATTACGGCTCGAACTAAAGCATTTTTCCGTTTACGCCATGATGTCGGTCAACAGCAAGCAAAGGCAGCTCTCTTTTTTAGTGATAAATCCACCAAATTGATTGGCAATGAACCCACAACTTGGCAAGTGACCTCACGGGAGGCAGCTTTATTGCTGGGTCCACTTGGCTATCGAAAATTATCAGGTCTTGCTGGAACAATGCGCGGTCAGTCTGCTGATGGGGCATTTCCCTTTTTCTATAACTCTTGGCCCAAAAAGAAAATTGCAACCCACGAGATTGTGGTGGGGCTGACCGGTTCAGGTAAAACATTCTCGCTAAATTGTTTTCTCAGTCGTCAATATATCGAAGAAGGTGTTGCATTTGATCTCCTAGAACCGATGGGACACGGCAAAATTATTGCCGAAGCAGTCGGTGCGCCGTTATTTACACCCTCAGCCCATGAAACCAATATGAACCCTCTAGATATTATGTACCCTGATCCCACTGAACAGGTTATCCATGTCATTCGTCTCGTCGAAACGATGTTAGGTCGCCAATTTTCAGGCACACAACAAGGGAATCATCAAAAGGCTTTAGTGGGTCAGGCTTTAGCCCGATTATATGGCGTGAATAGGGGAGTCGATTTATTTAGCATCCAAACACATCAAACTCCTATCATTGAAGATTTGTGTGATGAATTAGCACGAATTGAGGCTAAATCTCATGTTCAGCGTATTGCGCGTGATCTTGCTGACGAAATTGCAGGACTTTGTACAGGTGCCGGTCCGTATGCACGCTTTGTCAATGCGACAACCAATTTGGACTTAAGTTTTCGTGGAAAGCGCACACCGCGCGTTTTTTCATTTAACAAAATGTCCAATGATCCTGAGCTTTTAGCCATTGCTTATACTCAGGTTTTAACAGCTATTCGTCGCGATAGTCTAGCCGATGAAGTTCCACGTACCATCGCTGTTGATGAAGTTTATCGACTCATGCAACATCCATCACTGTTAGACTTTCTTGTAGAAGCCGTTAAGACCTTCCGCACCCGACGCAAGAAGGTTATTGTTATCGACCAACAGATGCGAGTTTTCCTTAGTTCAGAAAAAGCGAAATTACTGTTTGAGAATTGTCCCATTCGAGTGGTTTTTAACCAACGTAGTGGTATGGATGTCTTCCGCGAGCATGTTGCGTTTCAGCATTTGACAGAACAGCATTTACAAACTATTTCAAGCCTAGGTCGTGGTTATTTCCTCCTCGACATACAGGATCATGGAGTATTTTATCTCTATATGAAAGCCAGTCAGGCAGAGGTTAGTCGCTTCGGGGATTCATAATAGTTTAGGAAAGAGGATACAAACATGAGCGATGTTGTAAGTATTCAAGGACAGGCTCGAAGAAGTTTCTTTCAGTGGCATGTCTTGTTAATCATGAAGAAAAAACAGCTTGAAGCAACCTTAGAAGATGCTGGGTATCGTCCAGAAACTGTACAGGAAATTGAAGAAGATTTACCACCTGTTTTTGATTCAGATGAATTGGCTTTACTACAGAGCGTCG
>JAJDCC010000114.1 GCA_029261015.1 Candidatus Omnitrophota bacterium
ACGTCGCACTGCATCCACTGCTGAGTTCACATTGCCATAACCGGTCATGATCACCATAAGCAAACTAGGATAATGCTCACGCACATGGTCTAGCAAACTCATGCCATCCACTTGTGGCATCTTCCAGTCTGACAAAACCAAATCGAATTCACTGCGCTTGAGGTGCATCATGGCCTCAGCGCCATTGGCAGCCATTTCAGCTTCGTAATCTTGCTCTTTAAGCACTTCACACAATGAACCGCGAATTAAAGGATCGTCATCTACAACTAAAATTCTTGCTTGCATCTACTCGTCCTGGGTTGCCATTGAAGCAGAAGGCATACGCATTAAAAACGTTGTCCCTTCTCCTAGTTTACTTGAGAATTCAATTTTTCCGCCAGAGCGCTCCACCGCTTCTTTGGCGATCACTAAACCCAAACCGTTTCCTTGATGAATCGGCTTGGTGGTAAAAAAAGGTTCAAATACTCGCTCACGCTCAGATTCAGGTATCCCTTCACCTGTGTCTTTAATTTGTACCAACACTTCTTCATCGATACGATGGGTTTTAATCGTCAAGGTGCCACCGCCTGCCATCGCATCAAATGCATTCTTCACAATATTAAGAATGGCATGCTGAAGCCCTGCGTCGGGCACTAAGGGGAGTTCTGGGTCATACTGACGATCAATGTGAATTTTATTAAACTGGGCTTTATGCTCAATCAGCAGAAGCACATCATCAATGAGACGGTTCACATCCACAATACGATTAACCGGAGCATTGACTTGCCGTGAAAATTCAAGGAAAGCCTTAACTGCACGCACCATGCGCTCAAGACCTTCTTTAACATTAAGCATATAACCGCGTACTTGTTCGTCTTCTTTGCGCAGATGCTTAAGAGACAAATCCACATAGCGTGTCACCCCATCTAAAGGACTGTTTAACTCATGCGCAATACCGCGCGCCAATTTACCTAGGGACGCTTGATATTCGGTTTTGTGTAAACGACGCTCAAGTTGCTGCACTTCCAACGACTCCGTCAGCATCAACAAAACACCTTGCGCTTTGCCCGTATCTGAAGGGATGTGCGCTGCACGCACGCGCAAAGGTTTTTGTCTAGGCCCTGGGACATCAAACTCAATCGATTCAAAAGTCATTTGGGCATTCAGCAATGATGGCAATGCGGCATAAAAAGGTGTTTCTTTCCATTTAGGCAAACAACCCGAAAGCGTTTTTCCGATGATTTGAGAATCGGAATGAAAGCCTAATAACTTCAAACACGCTTCATTCACACGCCGAAACTCAGTTGAGGTATCCACAACGGCTAAACCGCAGGGTGCGATCGCAAAAAGCTGATCGGCATTCATATGCATCAATCTCGCTCCTGTTGCATTTTAATGAGGAAATCCTTTAGCCGTTCATGCGTGGCTTCTTTATCATCAACCAACGAGGAAATGCGGACTAAACTTCCTTCGGATTTTTCGCCTTTAAACGCAGACCACACAAGCCAAAACTGTTGCTCATAATAGTTCACGGTGATGCGTTCTCCCGCAGTGAACCAATACCAGGCCTCAAAAAATTGATCCTTTTTGCTGAGCACTAGCCGCATCACAGGAACCGATTTGCCCTGCACCTTAACTTGAATAGGCTCTCTTTCCATCACCTCAAAATGACTGCCGATATAACACAGCTCAGGTGGATGGTAGGCAGCGCGTTGCCCGACACCTGCCACTTGTGCCAACCACACAGGTTGAGTTGCCTGAGGATGGGTGTATTCCATCAAAGCAACATCCTCAGTTTCCAAAATATCGACGGTACGCTCATCCACTTCAAGGTGTTTGCCAGACCAAGCCCCTAAATGCAATGGAATTGAAGCACGTTCGAATGCAGTCGCCTCAGTAGGTCTTTCAGATGACGTGACACGCGCAGGCATTGGCAACAGATTTGCTGCAACCAAAAATACAATGGATATCCAGGCGCCTCGATTAATCATCAACCTGTTCCCCAACTAACAGTCTACTCAAAGCAGTCAAGGCAATGAGAGCCACAATAAACACCACAAAACCCGATCCTCCGTGAATAAAACTCTCAGCCACACCAGGACCATAGACCGCCGATAGAATCACCAAAACAACAATCCGGACTATATTAGCAAATAAAGCGATAGGCACTGCACACACAACCAATATCCATTTTTTTGCCATGGAGGTATTTTTGGGTAAAAGTGCAATCCACAGAATAGCTAATGTGATCAGCGAAATCAGTGAGCGTAACCCACTGCAAGTGTCATCCACAATCACCGAAATACCTGGCACATGGATTGTAGAACCTGCCCGTACAGCTTCCATTCCAATGAATTGCAAAACATGGGTAGCTAAGGTGGCTGCGAAGAGCTTCATTTTAAAACTAGCGGTGATTAATAAAATCGATGGCAAGGGAACCATGAAGAGTAAGAACAGCGTAGCGAATCGGCAAGTTTTTAGGACTTTAAACCCCAAACAGGTCCAAAAGAGTCCCCACACAGTAAAGACAAAAGCAAAGCCCGAGACAAAACCCACTTGCAGCCGCAAAGCCACTAAGTGCAAAAACATTGCCGGGATAAGGAGTATGAGACCACGCAAATCCGCCTTCAGCGGAATCACTGCCAATGCCTCGCGCTTTTGCCAAATCAGCCAGGCACAAGCAAACGGGATAAGCCATCCATGCTGATAAAAAGAATCATAAGCGCTAAAACGCTCATGCATCCAGATAAAGGTAGGATAAAACAAACGCAGTAAGAGCCCAACAATCACTGCCAAAGTGATCCACACTGGTGCGGCTAAACGCGGCATCCCCAATTTACTCATGAATACTTTGAGAAGGTTTATCCAGTTGCGCTAAACTAGCACGCGCCATCTGTTGCATTTTAGGATCATCAAATTCATTAAGAATTTTCTCATACAAAACACGTGCCTGATCCTTTTGGTTTAGCTTAATCGCATGCACTCTAGCCAATGCCATCAACACCGAAAACCGCTCAATGCCCTTTTGCATATCAGCCACTTGACTCATCACATTGGCTGCCTTACCCCATTCTCCCAAGGCTTGATACACAACCCCCAAATAACCTTTGAGTTGTAAGATTTGAGCTGGCCCTACTTCTGATTTTAATCGCGTCTCATACAAACCAGCAGCCTTGCGGTAATAACTCTGCGCATTGGCCTCATCGCCTTTATCCGCGTATTTTTTTGCAACATACAAATAAGCCTCTAAACCCACAGTTTGTTGCGGAAATTCCTTCACTATACGCTCATAAACGTTAACGGCTTCTGGCCAGTTATTCTCTCTTTCATATAGCGAAGCCATAGCCGCTGCAGACTGCATGGATAGCTTTTTCATATTAGGGTATCGGGTACGAATCAATTGATAGGTGTCACGTGCCGCAGGATAATTTTCCTGTAAAACATACAAGGACCCTACCATCAATAAAGCTTGGGCCCCCGATTGGGTATTAGGCATGTCATTGGCCAAACGCTTAAGCTGGGTTAAAATCTCTTCAATTTGCTCTGGAGTCGCTGCTTCAGGACTACTCAACACAGCCTGTGCATCCCGCTTCACCCACCACAACCTTCGCTCTGCCTGATAATCGTCACTACAAGCTGTGAGCAATAAACAAAGAATAATCAGGCACCCTTTACGCATTATGTGTCTCGCTTTTTAACCATACCTTTGCTGCACACACCGTCATGAACGCATCTGCAACCAACCAAACGACTAACCGCAATGCAATGCAGGCAAACACCCATTCAGGAGCATAAGCTTGCATCCATTCCCAAACGCGCATCTGAGAAAAGAGAATCGAAAACAGCATGATGATTAAACTTGGAACAAACACAAAACCCACTGTTGTGATGGGATTTTTAAAGAAGGTCTTCACTCCACGCCACAAAGCTTTCCACCACACCACACCCTCAAATATAGCTGCAGGAATGGCATACACCAGAAAAGACTGCACTACAATCATCAACACAAAGGAAGCGACAATGCGTAACCACAGTATTTCCGGCAGTTGGCCTAATATGCGCATCATGATTTGCGCCACGATCCAACTGACAATCCATAGAATCATCAAACGAATGTAGCGTGCTTTTTTAGACAACACCGCATCCCTAACCGTAAATACCTTAGAGTCATCGGCATGTGCCACCATGATAGAAGCAATGCCACTCATGTAGGCACCTAATAGAATCATACTGAGTGTATGGACATGCGGCATTTGTAGCCAAAGAAAAAACAGATGCCAGGGATAATGCAGCATCTGTTCACTAGCAAAATAACGAATGGGGGGAGCCAAAATAAAATCAAAAGGCTTATGTGGAGCTAACCACAACAAAACTATGAACCCTATCTCAAAAACACACGCAAATAAAAAAGGCAACCAGAGACGTTTACTCGTGAAAAGCAATCTGAAGGTTTCTTTGAGCGATTGAATTAACATGCACTGCCCTTCTTACTTATACGAAAACCCACGCGTTTGGATGGGACAAGGGTCAAACCAAACACGTGGGACTTCGCTGCACACAGGGTAATTTCACGATTAGGCGGTACGCGCCTTGCGTTTTTTGCGACGTCGTCTCAACGCCATACCAGCCAAACCTGATCCCATCAAGATCAACGTGCCTGGTTCTGGATTACTCACGGTCGCAGCTTCTTCACTGATTAATGAAGCTACGGTCACTGGCTGCTCACTTCCACCGACACCAAAACTGGCCAATCCAAATAGCTGACCAAAACTGCCGCCGCTGCCGCCACTGAAAAACGAATTGCCTGCTAATGAATTAAACAAATCGGTAAGGCCACCTCCGCCTCCACCAATACACCCTGAGGTCATTAAAAGCACCCCAAAAGCCAAAACCTTCAATTTAACGTTCACTTTCATCGTCCTAATCCCCCTGTAATGTGCATTTACAGTACCCAACCGTGGGTACGTTACACTTATATAGGAGCAGATTCCATGCCAATCCTTCAGAACCTAATTATTTAGATGCGCGTAAACTGTTATATATCAAAGACTTACATACTGTCTAGTTGCCTGATTTTGCACGATTTCAGCTGCAGGCAAGCGCTTCCTACCACTGTCTAACAAAATCTACATATTGTTGATTCTAGCAACCCGACACTCCGTTGGCAAGCACTAAAACTGCGAGTCCTCACAAAAATGGCAGGCACCCCAAAGGGCACCTGCCACCGATATCCACCCAGCTATCTCGCTAAAACTAGAACTTGCCGCGTCCTGAGACCACAGTGGCCATCGTCATGAACAAGATACGCACATCCAAGAATAAACTGATCCGCTTCATGTAAAGCAGGTCAAAGCGCAATTTACGCCGCACATCATTCACCGACGTGTCATAACGATAATGGACCTGTGCCAACCCTGTCATCCCTGGCTTGATCATATGACGCTGATCATAAGTGGGGATTTCCTGATCCAACTGCTCCACAAAACAAGGACGTTCAGGCCTTGGACCCACCAAGCTCATTTCACCACGAATCACATTCCAAAACTGCGGAAGCTCATCTAAATGTGATCTGCGTAAGAAAGCACCCACGGCAGTAGCACGAGGGTCTTGCTTCCCTGCACACCACACCGGACCGGTTGCTTCTGCATCTGAACGCATAGAGCGAAACTTATAAATCTTAAACGGCTTACCGAAACGCCCGACACGTGTCTGTGAGTAGAAAATAGGACCCGGTGAATCAAACTTTACAGCCAAGGCCACAATCAGCATAACGGGTGCAAACAACACAAGGCCAAAAACCCCCATAGACACATCTAGAACACGCTTAAGCACCAAACGCCACCACAAGGTGAAGGGTTTCACAGAATGCTGATACCGCCACAGCAAATAGAACCGCTGCATTTCAATACCTAAATCATTCCACATTGTCGACATTCTTGCTACTAATGCACTCATTTCTACTACTTTCTCACTCTCTAATTAGGTTGGATACTTTTAAGTTGAGCAAATAACATGCCAATTAAGAACGAACGATGAAATTACTTCAGAAGAGTTTTTCGCTGAAGTGAATCGCCACCTACATCGGCCACGATTCACTAATTATACGCAAGCGCGCGGTGAATACAAGTGTTTCTATTGGAGTTTACAAATAGTTTACATAACTAAGACTTATCACCCCATTTTGGTGCACGCCCTCCACCAAAACAGAATGTCAGCAAGCCGGCAAACATCGCTAAATTGGCCAAACAAAAGTAGGCTGGAATAGAAAACACACGTGAGGCCCTACCCTTGCGCTGTTGAAAATAGCCAACCACAGCCATCGCATAAAACACACCCTGAACACCCAAAGCCCATAAACGAATCGGATCCTCTAAACCCATGCTGCCAATCAAAAAAGTCAGCAAAAATACGGGCGAAAAAGTACGCAAACCCTTGTGGGAGAAAAAACAAAATGCCACCCATCCTCGCATGGGATTAAACAGAGTCCACAATTCAAAAAGCTGTTGCACATTGCCTGCTGCAATGCGTTGGCGCCGCGCAAATTCACCGTCGACCGAAGACAACTCGCGCTCCCAAGCCACAGCACGCGGTTCATACACACTGCGGTACCCTTGTCTGACCACACGCATGGCCAAAATGTAGTCATCGTTAATGGATTTCTTATCCAGTTCTGTGAAGAGTTTTTTGCGCATCGCATAGAAGGCACCATGTGCTCCCAAAATAGAATGCAAACGGCTCTCCTGGTATTTCATGAACGTTTCATAGCGCCAATAAAACCCTTCACTTTGTGAACGAGAATCCACACGCGTAGCCTTGCGTAATCGATACAAACCCGACACACAACCTACCCAGGGATCAGCAAAGTTTTGCATGAGCTCAAGCAAGGCATTGGGTTCTAACTCACTTGATGTGTCTGAAAAAACAATCACCTCACCCTCAAGCTGAGGAACCACTTGCGTCAACATTGCCGCCTTACCAATATTTTTTGGCATCTCGACCAACTGCACACCTTCGTCTGCATATTGCTTAGCGATTTGATTGGTTTGATCGGTCGATCCATCACTGGCAATTACGATATGCAGCTTGTCTTTAGGATAATCCAAACCCAAGCTGTTTTTGATTTTCATTTCGATATGTTTTTCTTCGTTATAAGCGGGAATGAATAACGAAATATGCGGTGTATGTGGGGCTTTTTTAGGGTCCATACCAAAACAGCGCGCCATCAACCACACCAAAATGGGATACCCCATGTAAATGTAAATCAATGTCGCTAACGATGCCGTCACTAAAATTTCCATCATGACTGACCTTTGAATACTTTAGCTTTAAGCGCTTCGTAGCGTTGAACCCCGATACAGCGTTTGAAGGCTTGAATGATTTGCTGTCGCATTTGATCCTTCCATAAAGCCCAACCTCCGCCTTTAGCTGCCGCCATGAGGTGTTGGAGATTAAAAGGCTGATGCACTGACACACGTTTGAGCTGATCGACAGGTGTTTTAGCATGATTGGCACCAATAGCTGAAA
>JAJDCC010000115.1 GCA_029261015.1 Candidatus Omnitrophota bacterium
TCGGCTTTACCTGGTATGCAAACCGCTTCACAAGCCAACCACTTT
Organism: Candidatus Omnitrophota bacterium; assembly: GCA_029261015.1. Lineage (GTDB taxonomy): Bacteria > Omnitrophota > Gorgyraeia > Aquiviventales > Aquiviventaceae > JAJDCC01. The sequence goes on from JAJDCC010000115.1 coordinate 46, forward strand.
ACCTGAGCCTGAAACGTGACCCCTGATCTGAGCATGACCGAACTGGGCACAGCCTTCATATCTATCAATAGCACCGTCTCGCCTTCATACCCATAGGTCATTAAAGGCTCTTCATAAATGCGCTTTGGCACCGGCCACTGAATCTCACCGGCGGCATAGCCCTCTGGCAACTGCCAATTGATGGATACAGGCAACCCTGAATCTCCGGGATTCTTCCAGTAGATATGCCAACCTGCATCCGGTTTCATGCGTAACGCTACCGTGAAGACTTCTTGAGTGATGTGCAAACTGGAAACTTCCGATAGGAGCTGCACTTCGGTATGGGCAGAAGTGACCGTTTGAGATTGTTGTGCAAATACGTGAGGAACATTCAACAGAAAAAACGCCAAAAGCATTTGAAAAATCATTCTTCGTACAAGGTTTTTGCTGACAAATGAATTCTCAAACTTACTCATTACTTTAGCTCCATCATAACCGGACAATGATCAGACCCCATCACTTCGGATAGGATTTTTGCATCGACCAATCTAGGCCGCAAACTTTGAGATATGCAGAAATAATCGATCCGCCAACCCACATTATTTTTACGTGAATTGCCCATATAGCTCCACCAACTGTAATGCCCATTCTCTTTTTCAAATTCACGAAAAGTGTCAATGAAGCCCGCTTCAACAATGCGATCAAAACTTGCGCGTTCTTCGGCAGTGAACCCTGCATTATTCTTGTTATTTTTGGGCCGTGCTAAATCAATCTCTTTATGTGCCACATTCAAATCGCCGCAAAAAATGACAGGCTTCTTTTTTTCTAATTTCTTGAGGTATTTCAAAAATTGCACGTCCCACTGGAAAGCTCGATAGGAAAGACGCGCTAAATCACGCTGAGCATTAGGCGTATACACATTGACCAAATACCGATCTGCATATTCTAAAGTGATCACACGGCCCTCTTGGTCATGCTCATCCATGCCAATTCCATAAGTCGCTGCTAAAGGCTCTTCCTGAGTGAAGATAGCGACCCCAGAATAGCCCTTTTTTTGAGCCGACACCCAATACTTATGATGACCGCTCAAGGGCACTTCAACCTCAGTTTCCTGCGCACGAACTTCCTGTAAACACAGCACTTCCGGCTGATAGGTATCCAAAAAATCCGAAAACCCTTTCTTCATCACAGAGCGGATACCATTAACGTTCCAGGAATAATACTTCATAGAATGCGTTCCTACTTATGTATGCGTGATAGGCGGTGTAAAAGTTACGTTAACTGAGGAAGCTATCGGTTGTCGCCACTGCCTTGTAGGACCCCACGATCCATCCGTGAGTAAAGTTTATCGATATTGGCTTGAGCAATGTCATCCAAAGAAAGGCCTAGTTCAGAAGCAACTTGTGAGACATACCACATCACATCGCCGAGTTCTTTTTTGATGGCTTTTTTGTTGTCCTCATTGAACACGCCATCTTGATCACGAAACACTTTTTTGACTTTCTCGGCCACTTCGCCGACTTCACCGCAAAGACCCAGGGTAGGATAATTCATATTGCTGCCTGCATTAGGGTAAACGGCGGTCTTGCGGCTGAGCTTTTGATATTCTTGAAAGTCCATTGAGAATCCTTTTTTTGCATTACTTAGCTTAAAAGACGGAAGGCTTACGGAAAACCGTAAGCCTTATCTTAACAAAAAAGGTTGCTTGTGGGAACGCGCCAACTAGACCTTGGCTTGTGCTCCCTGTAACAACTGTCTGCGTTGTTCATACGCTGTGCGCGCAATCTCTACATCCTTTAAGAACACAGGCAATTCATCTAGTAACAAAGCCTGCGGGCCATCCACAAGAGCGGCTTCCGGCTTAGGATGAAAGTCAACCAAGACCATATTCGCTCCAGATATCACCCCTTGTGCGGTAGCATGGAATACATCCAAAATCCCATCAGGTGCCACTTCACGAGACCCAACTGAGTGTGATGGATCAATACAAACAGGCATCCGTGTGAGGCGCTTAATCGGCGCAATATGTGTAAAATCAACCATATTACGATGCGGGGCCGAAAAAGATGTTTTCATTCCACGCAAACAGAACACTACATGAGCATTGCCTTCACTCGCCAAGTACTCAGCCGCATTCAAGGATTCAGACAAAGTGATCCCAAACCCGCGTTTAAATAGCACAGGGTACTTCTGCTGACGACCAATGGCTTTGAGCAATTCGAAGTTCTGCGTATTACGCGTTCCCACTTGCAACATCACACCTGTGGGATTACCTGCCGCTTTTAAACACTCATCGATTTCATCAATGTGGCTTTCATGCGTCACTTCCATCGCAATCACTTTAATGCCATACTTTCCGGCCAGCTCAAACACATAAGGTAAACAGTTTTTGCCATGACCTTGGAAGGAATACGGATTCGTACGGGGCTTGTATGCCCCCATGCGCGTACAATTGAGTCCGTGATCTTTTAACGCACTCATCATGATCTCAACGTGCTTTTTCTCATCCACAGCGCAAAGCCCAGCAAAAATATGGAGATTGTCCTGATCGAACTGCAAGCCTTGGTAATTGAAACCAATGGCGCGATGCTCATCTCGGTGACGCCCCAAAATACGGTATTCTTCTGACACACGAATAGCACGCTCAACCGCTGGTAATGCCTCAATTGTCTCCCGATTCAGCCGAATAGTATCCCCAAATAAATAGACTTCGGTGACTTGCTTTTGCTGTCCTTGCACTTGGTGCTTCTGTAAACGCACACCGGGAAGTTGAGTTAAATACTCCCACGTCTTTTTGAACTCTGGGGAATCTTCACCCATATCTGGATTTAATATGACGATCATGACCTACTCCACTCTTTAGCTAAAAACCTAATCCTTGAACATGCTTCAACAGCATGGGCCTACCTTCTGTATTGATTGCTGCACAAAAAATCTTGGCTTTAATCATTAATTGCTGATCTGACTTTCTTAAAATGGTTTGATTAAAACAAAACCGCACAGGCGAAACCTGTTCCATTTCGGCAGTCACAAGGAAAGTATCCCCACTCCTTAAAGGCGCTTTGTAATCTAACTCAGCACGAATCACCACTAAATGAACACCCGATTCGGTGACCTGGGCAAAATCCACACCTAACTGCCTTTTAATGAATAGATGCCGCGCATGTTCCAAATAGTGCTGATACACGGCATTGTTCACAATGCCCTGCAAATCACACTCATGGTCCCGCACATCTAATTCAATCTGAAAAGAATCCGCTGTCATCTGGAGGGGTATTCTAACAAAAACCAGCCTTTGAGGGGCAATCTAAAGCGAGAAGACTTAATTCTGCTTAGCTTCATATAAAAAAACAAGCTGGCATCCATCAGATAAGGAGCTTTTCAGGATGCTCATGCCATGTTACGCTAAGGGCATGATGAATCCAGAATTCCTAAACATGCTCTGTTGCCCAATCACAAAATCAGGACTTAAGCTCCTAGAGGAAACACAATTGGCTCTGGTGAATCAGCAAATTGCTCAGGGCCAAGTCAAAACGCATTCAGGGGAAACACTCACTGCCCCACTCATGGCCGCGCTTATCACCGAAAATAATGCGTTTCTCTACAAAATTGACCAAAATATTCCGGTCATGCTCCCTGACCAAAGCATTCCTGCAGATCAGATTGTGGGCTTAAACTGAGGGTTTAACTCTTCTAGCACGGGCAATAATTCTGCTTTGAGTGCAGAATCACCCCATCGATATGCCTGTTCTAAGTCCTGCTCCATCTCTTCATACAATTGCTCTTTTTGCCGTGCTATCGCCCGATTCAAATAGGCCTCAGCATGATCTGGCTCCCAATAAATAGCCAGGCTGTTATCTTCAATAGAACCAAAGACATCCCCTTTTTCAAATCGTAATAGCGCCCGGTGTGCATAGGGTTCGGCGACTTTAGGCTGCACACTGATCCAACGTGCGTAATCATCGATTGCTGCATCCCATTTTTCTTGTTTTTCAAATAAACGCGCTCTCTGGCGATACAAAGTTGCTAACTGCTGTGGCTTGTCAGCCTCTACAGCATTAATGGCTTCAGCCAACATGCCTGCTGCTTCTTCAAACAACTCATGCGACTCATAGGTTTCTGCAAACAGTAAAAAAGTCTCAACTGTCTCGGGTTTGCTTTTCAATAAATCCTGCCAAATAGTAAGCGCCTTATCCAAACGGTCTGTTTTGGCATAAATATCAGCTTGACCCCATTGTATGGATTCATTATCGGGGTCTTGTTTAGCCACAGCAGCAAAATCCTTTAGCGCCTTTTCCCACTGTTCTAAATGTTCGTAAACTTGGGCCCGCAGCAGCAAGGCTTCTTCATACCGCTTGCGCATCGAAATGGCTTGATGACACTCTTTGAGTGCCCATTCATAGTTTTTGTTCAACTCATGCAGTCGGGCACGATAATAATGCAAGCGAGCATCTTTAAAACCCAATTCAGCCGCCCGATCATAATCCTGCAAAGCTTCTGCACTTTTACCCAATCGATCTTGAGCCAAGCCTCGATAGAAATAAGCTTCTGCATCGCGCGGTCTTAGCCCAATGGCTTGATTCAAATCCTCTAATGCAGCTTCATCACGGTCAGTCCGAATACTTAAAACAGCCCGCCGCACATAAGCATCAAACATTTTCGGGTCTTGTTTAATGGCCTGATCATACGACTGCATTGCCTCTGGAAACATTTCATGATCTGCATATCCTTCACCTAAAATGAAATGCGTTTCTGCATCATTCTCTGCGTACGCCTGTGGTAATAAAAACACAGCACACAAACTCAACACAACACTGAAACTAATGCTTCTTCTGCTCATTAACCCTGTTCAATATTTTTTCTACATAAGCCGGGACAATCTCACCAGCCGCTCCATAGATATGCTCATTAAAATGGGACTCTACTGCGGATGGCTCCAAATTCAGTTCAACCGTATGGGCCCCAGCGGTATAAGCCTCCTGCACAAAACCCGCAGCAGGATACACATGCCCTGAAGTCCCGATAGCGATGAACAGTTCACAATAACTGATGGCCTGATAAATGCGGGGCATATCGATAGGCATCTCACCAAACCACACAATGTGAGGACGCAATGGTTGTGGGACTTCACAACAAGGACACGCACCTTCAACGGACAAATCTCCAGATGCGTCATAAATACGATCTGTCTTCACACACCGAGCTTTTAGCAATTCCCCATGCATATGGACCACATTGCGACTCCCCGCCCGCTCATGAAGATTATCAATATTCTGGGTCACCAATAAAACTTTCCCTGGAAATTTTTGCTCTAATCGGGCTAATGCTTCGTGGGCTGCATTGGGTTGAATGGTGGGAGACAACAATTGAGCGCGTCGCTTATTATAGAAACGTTGTACAAGTTCAGGGTTACGGATAAACCCTTCAGGAGAAGCCACATCTTCAATACGGTGTTCTTCCCAAAGACCGTCTGCTGCACGAAAGGTCCTAATTCCTGATTCAGCAGACACCCCAGCACCAGTGAGGATAACAATAGATCGCAACTCAGACATAGATCAACGCTTACTTACCCCAGATTTTCTCAAGAAAAGCTTCTCGTCCAGAACCAATGCGATAAAGCTTATACCGAACAGGGTGTTTTTTATAATAATCTTGATGATACTCTTCGGCCGGATAAAAATCTGAAGCAGGAGTAATCGGAACCACGATCGGTTGATCAAATTTCCCTGAATCAGCTAATGCTTGCTTTGATTGTTCTGCTAATACTTTTTCTTGCTCAGTAGAATAAAAAATTTCAGGGCGATACTGTTTGCCACGGTCTGCAAATTGCCCATCGATAGACGTAGGATCCACACTACGCCAATAGGTTTCTAGGAGCGTGCTATAGTCGACATACTCAGGATCATATTCCACCAATACGGCTTCTGTGTGTCCCGTTCTTCCAGAAGATACTTGTTTGTAGGTAGGATTTTTTTCTTTTCCCCCTGCATACCCTGAAACCACTGACACCACTCCAGGAATTTTCTCAAAAGGCCCTTCCATACACCAAAAACACCCCCCTGCTATAATGGATTGTTTGTGGTCAGCATCTCCTGGGCTTTGCGCATGAATTTGCCTGGCAGGGAGCAAAAAAAGAAGCCCGACATAAAGGCTTAAACTCAATAAATACCGTTTATTCATCAGAAAATATCCAAAAGTTACTCACTACATGACTCCTCCTCTTTTACAGGTAAATGCAATGTAAAGCAAGCCCCGCCTTCTGGTCGATTCTCCGCTTTGATGACGCCTCCATGCAGATCCACTATGGATCGACTCACCGACAAACCTAAACCTGTCCCCTCACCGGGTTTCTTGGTGGTATAGAAAGGATCAAATATCTTCTCAAGCTGAGCCTCTTCAATACCCGTACCTGTATCTTCAATCCAAATGGCCAGAAACTGCTTTCCCTGAATTAAAACATCCTGCAAACGCCTGCCACGGGAATCATGCGCAGGCTTCTTATTGAGTAGGGTTGTCTGGATGCGTATCAACCCGCCCTCAGGCATAATTTGAATCGCATTGACAAGAATATTGACAAAAACCTGCTCTAATTTGGCTTCATCCATCATGACTTTGACAGGCGCTATTGTGAAATTTTGATCGACACGAATTTTGTTCTTATTGATATCAAACCGCAACATGTCTAAAGATCTTTGCAACACCTTGTGTGGGTCCCCTGCCTGCATTTTGCCTTCTTTAGGTGCGGCAAATTCCAACAGTCCTTTCACAACATGATCCGCACGCAACACCGCTTTACGTATATCATCGATCACTGACATTAATACAGGATCTTTATCCGGTATGTAATTCTGTAGAACTTCCAACCCCATAATGACCACAGCTAGTGGATTCTTCACTTCATGCGCCACTCCCGCCGATAAACGACCCACTGACTCAAATTTTGCAGCCTCAACTAATTGCATTTGAGTCGACTTCAACATGTCATAAGCATTCTTCAATTCTTCATTCGATTGTACCCGATTCGTGATATCTTCTTGAATAATGAGCAAGTGACGGATATTTCCGCTGATATCTCTTACCGGAGTGACATACTCTGAAGTCCAATACTTTTCGCCGCCCTTCCTCATATTCTGTACTTCGCCTCGCCAATCTTGCCCAGATATCACTGAATTGAGCACACGAGTTTGTGTTTCTTCATTAGGCGCCTCAGCCCGTAGCGCTAAGTAACTGTGTCCAAGCAGTTCATCTTTACGTTTGCCTGAATCTTCCACACCTTTTTGATTGATGTATTCCACTCGTCCTGCAATATCCGTAATCATAATGACACAAGGACTTTGTTCTACGGCTCGAGACAGATTGACCAACTGTTCTTCTAAGTTCTTTTTACGCGAAATGTCCCTAAGTAAGAGCACAGAACCTATGCGTTCACCTGTTACATCATTCAGCAAGGACATGGATGCACTCACAGGCAAAGTCCTCCCGTCTACAATCCAGGTCCCTTCATGATCTTTAAATTCATCTTTTTTTGCTAGCTCACGCGTGTCTTTTGGGCTATTTTCACCCACAAACTGCAAAGAATTGATCACCTCTCCTGCTAAATCCCGAATCCTTTTGCCACACAGTTTCTGGGCAGCATGATTCATTAAGCGGATACGCCCTTTATAGTCAAACACAAGCAACGAATCATGAATCATCTCTAATATTTGATCAGAGGCAAAAGCCGAAGAAAGTGTGGCCACACGGTATCTCCAAATGGCATAGACCATCGTGCACAGAAAGCTAAAAATCAATACGAAACCAAAAGGATAGATAGGCACTCCATACCCTGGAAGGAAATCAATAATAGCGAAATACGCAATCAACAAACCGATTAGGATCAATTTCAATCGTTTCTTCTGTGTCTGCAATTCTGTTTGCTTAAAAGCACGCCACAGCTGAACACAGGATCTTGTCATTGACCAACTGAGAAAAGCGAGAAAGGAAAGATACGCCCACGTGTACTTAGGGTAGAAACCCCAACTGTAGGAATAAACCCCCGAAAACAGGAGGTCTGTTAAAATTGTGCCGGCAAAATAAACTGAAAGCACCATAGACACCGCTAAACTCAGTCGATATCGATCAGACACTTCGGTGATATAGATCACAAAAGCCCACAGTGCCGAAGGGATAAAACACACCATGATGACAGCGACTCTTAACCAAGGTTCAGCTAATTCACCGGTTTGCATGCACAAAGCAACCCCGATACACATCAACCAAATGCCACAAAACCAACAGAGGGAAAATAGGGAAATGCTGGCTTTAGAGGCACGTTCACGAACAAGTGCCACAAAACCCAGAATATGCGTACAAAAACCTGTCGCAAATATGCAGAAGGCAAAAAGGTTGGGTTGGAAATGTACCAAATGTGTATCAAGCATCAATGGACGCGAGTAAAGCCTCCTTTATACTTGATACTATAACATTGTGAGATATTGTTTACTATAATAAAGGCTAAAAGTGCCAAGACAGTTGAGCACTTACATAATCATCTGTTTGCAAGGCAGCAAAAGGATCATCCGCAGGAATTCCCACAAACAATCTGGCCTCGACATTGAGTTTCCATCGATCACCAAACCGCCGTGAAGCTTCTACACTCAAAAATTGCGCATACGTGTCTAAATCAAAAACAGAACCGGCCAACACCTCTGTGCTATCAACATCATTCAGAATAAACCGTGCACCTAAAAATAAGTCATTGGCTGTGGCACTTGGACCATCATGCCCTCGATCATCAAACAAGTATTCGCTCAAGACACCCACGTCTGCATTTGTTCCTGCAACACCAACAAAGGTATATTCAAAACCACCAGCCGCCGCTATAAATCGTCCCTGCTGACCATCACGTGTGATAGCCTCCAGTTTCCAAAGCCAACCTTCATGCGTCCACTGCAAATCAACACCCAATTGATCAATCAATTCATAAAAAGGTTTTAGCACCAACCCATTAGATTGATCTAAACCCAGTTTCAGTCTTGGCTCACGTGTTGTTCCAGAAAAATAAGACACGCCAATATCGAAATCTCCAACGACTTGTGACCAACGCGCTGCCCAATCTAGGTGCCATTCTTGAGCGCCTGATTCATAATCCGGATTATCCTGATCCACTAAGAGCCCTGCACGCAAACGACCGGTTCTTTCTGGAAAACTGCGCCTTCTATGATAGGGCAATGCAAATAGATCCAGCGTCCCCCAGTTATTGATCCATGAAAAATTCACCATCGGTTGCCCAAACTTATCTTCGCCATCTGGGTTCTCAATCAAATCTGTCTGATTAATAATATCTACCAAATGCACAGACTCAGTAACACCCCAAAAGATTTGAGCCAACCCAACCCGCAATTCCCAATCACGTGCTGCTTTTTCCCAAAAAAGCTCACGCACATCAAAATGGGTTCTGCGTTTATCGGTGGAATCTAAATGGTAGAAAGGGCTGAACACCCATTGCTGATAGCCATCATCCCATGAATGATAGATTTCTGGCTCAAGAATCAGGGAAACCGCACCATCCCTTTGACCGGGAAACTGGGGGTCATCCATAAAATAACGCCCCTCTACACTCACCGAACCTGAATATTCCACCGCACTTGCTGTGGGCAAGTGAAAACACAAACTGAGAAGCACACTTAAATATAGATAACGCATTGAGCTTTAACGAGCCCTCTTGAGTGCATTTTGATCAAAATCGCGTTCAGTAAAACCATTAGCAAACTGATAGCCGCTCCAGGTCAGTAAAGTCTCCTTACCTGTTTGATGATTGACCATCGACATTTTTTCTGCACGCCAATATTTATCTAGATACTGTTTATAGTTCTTAAACACGAGCGTTTTAAGCAAATCATCTTTGCGGTCATAATAATCCACCTTATGAAAGATGTACTCTTGCTGATCAATCCACGTGACCTGGCGAGTGTATCCTGACTTAGGATCTACTGGGTAATATTCCACAACGAAACAAGGCTTACCCTCAAATTCTTCATCGCGAATGTATTTATATGTGTATTTCTCCACTTCTTGTGAAGAGATATCTTCATACGCAAATTCACTCCCCATAAAAGGACCAGACTTATTGTTTGATGCAATCCGCTTAACTCTCTTTAGAGCGGGCAGATACAACCACTGATCATCCGGGCCTGATTTATGTGTGAATGAAAGAAAAGCAGTGCCACTGATGTCGCGTGGATTGTCAAAAATAATCAAAGACTTATCTCCATCACCATCGACTTCCAGTGTCTTATTGCGCATACTGCGCTCGCTTTCTTGGCCATGTCGATTACTCAAGGTCATGGATAACTCGGCTTCAAAATCACCAAAACCTCGATCACGCGCATCTACCTCAACAGCAATCTCCCTTCCCCGTTCTTCTGGTGTCGCGGCTGACGCCACAGAGATTTGCGCCAATACCAACACACTCATACTCCAAACATAAATTAACTTTTTCATAGGACCCTTCTTTTACTTGTCGGTACTTTTAGACACAGCTATTAACAGAGGTGGCAACAAAAGAAAGTCCGCTAGCAATGCTGCAGCAACCACAATAGCCGTCAACTTACCCATGCCTCCATTCAATTGGAAAGAGGAAAATGCGAGCACTGAAAACCCAACGATCAAAATAATAGAGGTGACAATCATCGCCATCCCTACGGAAGAAAAAGCATATTTAACAGCTCCCTTGGCATCCAAATGCTGCTCTCGCCGTGCTCGCAAATATTTACTTAAAAAGTGAACGGTATCATCAACGACAATCCCCAAGGTCATCCCCGTCACCACAGACAACGCCATATTGACTTGGCCAACCCAAAGCCCCCAAATCCCAAAACCAATTGCAGCCGGAACCAGATTAGGAATCAAACTCAACATACCGTACTTAAAACTGCGCAATGCGATAACAAGAATGAATGAAATCAATATCAATGCGAGAGTTGTTCCGACCAACATGCCTTTAATGTTGCGTCCTGCAATGTGAGCAAACATCACTGAACTGCTGGCTGCATGCACCTGCATGGCCTTTGGCGCGTTTTGGCGCAACCAGGCTTCCCCGTCTGCTGCGACTTCTTTAATTTCATTAGAAGACATGTCTTTTAGGATCACCATGAATCGTGTTGACGATTTGGCAATGTCGATTTGATTGTTAAGATCTAAGCCATACGGCAGTGAAAGCTCATACAGCAAAAGATACTGCGCAGCTAAATCTCGACTATCTGGAATCCGATACCACTCTGGATCATCACCATGCAGCGTTTTATTCAAACGCTTCATGGTGTCGCTGAAACTCTGCACTTGGACAACCTTAGGGTGCTGACGGAACCAGGCCGCAAACTCATCCAATTTGGCTAAATATTCTGGCTCACTGATCCCTCCGGTCTCCCCCGAATCCAAGGAGAATTGGACATCATACAATCCCGTAAGATGATTCATCGCAAAATCGCTGTGTTCACGAAACTCTAATCGGTGCCCAAAATACTCCACCCACTGATCATTGAGTTCATTATTGGGGATAAATGCAGCGAAGGCTAAAGCCACAGCCGCTGAGCCCCACAGCAAACGCTTTCGATTTTCTACAACAAAATTTCCTAGCTTTTCCATCATCAAACCACGCCGACCTATTTTTTGTTTCACCTTCAAGGGCAAAATGGCCATCAAAGCGGGTAAGAAGAATACCGAATAAACAAATGCTGCAACCACTCCCATTGCTGTGATGTTTCCCAAATCCCTAAAGGGTGGCGCATCCGAAAAATTCATACTGAGGAAACCAATCATCGTAGTCAGACTGGTTAGAAAAACGGGTGACATATTAATGCGCATGCTTTCCACTAAAGCATCTTGCTTAGACATGCCCTGCCGCATTAAAGTCAGTAACGAAACAAGAATATGAATACTGTCAGCCACTGCCAATGTCATGATGACCGTAGGCGCAGAAGCCGAAGGAGGCGTCAGACGAATGCCCATCCATCCAGCCAAACCCATAGCACTCACAGTACCGAAAACTATCACAAATACAGTCGTGATCGTGCCGCTGACCGACCTCAGCAGTACCCACATCACTAAGATAATGCCCAAATACATCAAAGGAACCAGGGTTTGCATATCCATGATGGATGCTTCAGAAAAAGCATTATTCATCATCATCATCCCTGACAAATATAGCGGGATATTCGGATACTTCTCACGGAAAGTATCGGCAATCTTGCGCGCCTCTACAACAGCTTCTGGCACCTCATGGGCGTTGTTGCCCGGTAATTGGAAAGTCACATTGACGCCAGTGACATGCGTTTCCTGAGGCACTAAGCGTTTGAATAACAAAGGTTCGGACAAAGCAACCCGTCTTGCTGCATCCAATTGTTCTGGAGAATACTCTAAAGCCCCTTCAACCAAATCTGCGACAAGCAAATCATCCCCATCAGCCGTCGTATGTTGGAAATTAGAAACTGAATCCACACGCATGGCATAAGGAATCTGCCAGGATGCCTGGGTTAAATACTCAACAGCATCTAGGGTTTCAGCATCAAAAGCATCTCCGCTTTTAGGAGCCAATACAAAAAGTAAATTGTCATTCTTGGTGTACACATTTTGCAAAGCATCAAAGGCTTGAAGTTGCGGATTCTCTTTACCAAAAAAAACGCGGTAATCCGTATCTAACCCTAAAAATCGCATCCCACTGGCTAGAAAAACCACCACTGCTAGAGTCGCTAAAACCGCTAACCACCTCCACCGAATCAAACCGCGCGTATACGATTCTATCCACAAACCAAAACGACTTTTAACCATCAACTTTTCCTATGCTTTTAAGGACTCTAAATAGGCAAAAAATCCCGCTGCGCAGGCTTCTTGCACTTCAACTGATCGGGTGTTTTTTATTAATCCAGATATGCCTTCTAAACTCGAAACAATAAAAGAAGCAGCAGCCCATGGATTAACGGATGCCTTCACCGTCCCATTTTTTTGACCGCGCTTCAATGCCGCAGCAAACCCATCGATCCACAATACGTAAATGGCCTGCAATCGCTCACGAAAACCTTCATCCTTATTCGACATCTCTTGCGAAAGGTTGTTTAAGGGGCAGCCACAATAGGACTCTTTTTCGTGACAGGCTTTTCTCATTTCTGACAGTATTTGAATCAATCCCTCAATAGGATTATCAAACGTATCTAGTGGTTCTAACCATCGTTCGCGCACCTCAGCACACAAAACCTCGTCCACCACGGCATAGCCCAAAGCCTGCTTACTGCCAAAATGATGGTACAAAGCCCCTTTGGTCACCTCGCTGGCTTTGAGGATGTCGTCTAAGCTAACCGCCTCATAACCCTGTTTCCAAATCTGCTCAAACGCAGCTTTTAGCAACGCTTGACGCGTTTTCTCGGGTGAATATGTCCTTACCATAGGGGGCTCCTTCTAAACATACCAACCAGTATGAATGTTTTGAGCCAGATGTCAACCCGGCTTTCTTTAAGGTTGCTGATACCCCTTGTCGCGCCACTGCCAACTGCCCTTCCACCAAAAGTGGGGTTCCCAGTAGGGAAAGTTGTCAAAATCGCCGTGTCTTTGTGGAGAGTTCTGGGAATTGAACCCAAATATCTTGAAATGAATCTGACTGTTCAACATCTGAGGCGGAAAAACATGTAAAGCTGAGCGCATATTTTCCCAGCGTCCAGATGTGCGATCCAAATGCGTGATGGGTGTTGTGTAGTAATTGTCTATCCACGCAAGCAAGCTCCCGCTAGGTGTTAACCCCAAAAAATGGCTTTCGCTGTTATCGTTATCGGGATGTAAAAATAAACTGTAAAAATGGGTGGCACTATGGTGACTCAAATAAGGAATCACATGATGGGTAACATCCCGAATGGTGGCAGCGGCTGCCATGTAAACAATATGATCGACATGGGTATCTGGGCGAGCTGTCAGCAGTTCGTTGATGACAAAGGTTCCCATACTATGCCCCACATAAATCAACTCATAAGACCCATTTTGTTGAGGGGTAGCGCCTGCCTCCGTCACCAAAAACTGCTGCAACGCCTGACCAAAATCAGCAAGTGCCCCTGTACCGGCCACACAACCTTGCTGCACAGGATCATTGGATCCAATATCAGCACATTCATGCGTATCAAATTCTTTGGGTTTACGAAACAGTGTCCGCGTACGCCTGCGCATGATATCCCAAGCTGGACGACCAATATCGCTAATGAATGGCATTTGTACCCACTTCAAAGGCGTCATGATCAATGACCACGTCCTCAAAGGCAAATTTGCTTGCTTCTTTGAATGCTCGACATAGTTGATAAAAGGCTCCTGGGGATTGGTGTCTTCTGTGGTGCGTTCCACTCCTAGGATAGCCTCAGCAATAGAAAAACCCCGTTCACGCAACTTGTTCAATGAATGAATCCCCTGCGCAACCCATGTCCTGGGAGTCATGACTATGGCCCGAGCAATGTCTGTAATCAAATAAACCGGAGCCGTCACCGCCGCTAATCGCGAAACCTTGCCTTCACGTATTCGCGTTAAATGACCTTTATAGGTAGAAAAGAAAAATGATCGCCAATGAATAAAAATGGCATAGGTGCCTTCATCAAACATGGCTTCATAATGATCTTCAACCCTTTCAATAGAACTCTGATAAAGGTTAAGCCCTCCATGAATGAATACCAAAATCTTCTTCTTGCCTGTGACTGGATTGGGCGGCATGTGCTTGATTTCATCAAAAATTTTGGTCAGATGATTTTGATACACATTAGGATCATCCGTACCGCCTTTTTTATTAAATCGAACATCATGTTGCGTAGGCGTGTATTTACCATCGGCATCCACATTAATCATGTGGTGTGTGACAGAAGGGTTTTTATAAGCGTAGCTGCAAGAAGATAGGACACACGCTAAAAGCGCAGCAAGTCTTTTAGAGTCTTTCGAGTTTCTGAAATTGATAGGCATTCGGATTTTTTTCGTCAGCTTCAAATTCTTCAACTTCTAACAGTTGCCAGGAAAGATCAATTTCAAATAAAGGGGTGTCACCCTCGACTTGAGTGTCTATGATCGTCAGATAAATGCGCTTAGCCAAAGGTAAAGCCTGTTCATATAAGGTGCCACCACCAATCACAAACACTTCTTCTTCATTTGCACACAATTGAAGTGCCTCCTCCAACGAATTCACGACTTCACACCCTGCAGGGTTAAAGTCAGCGTTGCGCGTGAGGACTAGGTTACGGCGGTTGGGTAACGGCTTACCAATCGACTCAAATGTTTTACGCCCCATAATGACCGTATGGCCTTGGGTGGTTTGCTTAAAGTGTGCTAAGTCTGCAGGACAATGCCAGGGCAATCGATTGTCTTTACCAATGACGTTATTGCGTGAAGCCGCAACAATAAGCGATAAAATCATACCGCCACTGCAGCACGAATAGCAGGATGGTGTTCGTAATGCTCAAGCGTGAAATCTTCGAAACGAAAATCAAAAAGCGATTTTACATTAGGATTGATTTTCATCGTAGGGAGTGAAAAGGGTGTGCGCGAAAGCTGTAGCTGTGCCTGTTCCAAATGGTTCGTGTAAAGGTGTGCATCGCCTAAAGTGTGAATAAACTCACCTGGCTGCAACCCACAGACCTGCGCTACCATAAGCGTTAACAACGCATACGACGCAATATTAAACGGCACCCCCAAAAAAATATCTGCACTGCGCTGATACAACTGACATGACAATTTACCCTCAGCCACATAAAACTGAAAGAAACAGTGGCACGGCGGCAACTTCATATTGGGAATATCCGCCACATTCCAAGCAGAAACAATCAGCCGACGCGAATCAGGATTCTGTTGGATTTGATCGAGGAGTTGCGAAATTTGGTCAATGGTTTGACCATTCGGGGCTGGCCAACTCCGCCATTGATGTCCATAAACAGGCCCCAATTCCCCATGCTCATCGGCCCATTCATTCCAAATGGACACGCCATTGTCTTTGAGGTACTGAATATTGGTACTGCCTTTTAGAAACCAAAGCAGTTCGTGGATGACAGATTTAAGATGCACTTTTTTGGTTGTCACCATAGGGAAGCCTTGAGCTAAATCAAAGCGCATCTGATGACCAAAAATACTGAGCGTCCCGGTGCCAGTGCGGTCTGATTTGGCCGTACCGCTATCGAGTACCGTACGCATGAGGTCTAAATAGGTCTGCATGGAGGGACTACTTATTTCTACGTAATACTTTTGACCAGAACCAGCTGAGTCCCAACAAACCGATCATCATGAGAGGGGCCGCATGCATGGGAGCTGTAAGGAAATGCTCTAACCCTGTCTGGGACAATGCGATAGCTTCAGAATGTCCCGGATGAGCCCACACATTTGAAGCCAGACCCAGGTTGAGGCTACCCACAACGATTAACGTATAAGAGAGGGATAATTTTTTCATCATTTCTTGTTCACTTAGTCTAAACCCACACCCTAATTTTGCCAAGCGAATATGCATTAAGCTTCTTTAACAAACCTTTTAAGTAGTTTTTCGTTGAGCCCATCCCGACATCTTCTTATAATGTAATCGATTACATAAACCGCTGCTGGGAGGCCTCATATGAAGTTCTGGAAATCACTGTTTGCCATGCTGGGAATCCTTTTCTTGGGATTAGGATCGGCACAAGCCGCTACCTTAAATGTTCCTGAGAACTACACCACGCTTCAGTCCGCTGTTGAGGCTGCCACTGATGGCGATATCATCTCCATAGCCTCAGGCACCTACTCTGCTGGTGCGAACATTGACCAATCCAAATCAACCGGAACAACCATTACCTTAGAATGTCGTGGCGCAGCACTTTCCTGCATCATTGAAGGCAGCTTCACCACACACCTAACCGGCGCAAGCCCCATGTTAGTCCACTTCAATGGCTTACTGATTCGCGGACCAGGTTCAGGCCAGGGGTTCAATTTGATTGGCCATCCCGTTCATTTTAATGACTGTGCGATTGAACAATTCGATACCGGCATTTACACACAATTTCCTGGCACTGTGATGATCAACAACAGCTCTATTCGCAACAACAGCACAGGTATACTCGCCTCACCCGGAAGCGGATTGATTGAATTGAATAATGTCGAACTCAGCACCAATGGCACTGGTTTAGATTCAGGCAGCAATGGCGTATCCTCCAATAATGTTACCGTTCGAGATTCACTCATTACCAACAATACGCTTGGCATCAAAATCTTAAGTCCGCAACCTCCGCATCAATCAAATACCTTTCGTTTGGGTAACACCACTTTTGAATACAATGCCACTCATTTAGATGTGACGGAATTCTTTCCTCCCTATGGAACCGAAACCATTGATGAGGGCGGCAACTTATATGACCCTGCCCCGGATCTGACTCAAAGCAAAATCATTGAGGATTTTGAAGATAATAATCTCTGGAGCCCTGAAACAACCCTGGGCTGGTGGGATATTGATGGCGCACAGGTCTATCAGCACACCTTAGAAAATAGTGCAGAAGCTGGATCTATTGTGCAAAAAATCACCTACAACAAACTAGGTTATGCCTGGTCATTAACGGGTGGTTTTATTGATGGGATAAACACTCACCGTGATTTTGAACATTACAACACCGTGCGTTTACGTGTCGATTCTGGAACCCATGAACGTGTGCTTTTGAAATTGCGCGACCGCAACTTCAATGAACAGGATATTGCTTTTAGAATGCTAGGGCGATCCTTAGACGATGGGTATCTGACTGTGGACTTTGACTATTCTCACTTAAATGGTGGCTCCGTTAATCTCAGCGACATTGATAATATCCTCTTTTTCTTTGCTCCGGGATCTGATGTTGCCTTAGCCGGAGAGAAAACCATCGATTCCATCGAATTGGCTCACACCCAGCAAATCGAATCTTTTGAAAATGCTTCAGGAGATCAAAGCTGGTTTAACGTCGTGCCTCAGGGCCAAAGTTACACCCCCGCACAGCATATCTTTGTGGGATCAACACCGCAAAATGTCACAGATGATGTCGCCGCAGAGCAATATGGATTCTTCCGCTTTACCTACGACGAAACCAACAGTCCTGATTACATCAGCGGATTAACCCTCATTGATGGCAATTTGCACAATTTTAAAGCGTTCCGCACCCTATCTTTCTGGGTACGCAATCAGGAAGTTGAACCCTTGACCTTGAAACTCACTCTAGAAAATACCGATTGGACACGCTCCAAAACTCAATCCTGGACCATCAGTTCCTCAGAATGGGTAAAAGTTGAGGTCGACCTCGCTGATCTGTTTTTCAATGATTCCACCGCTTTTGACATGCAGGATGTGAATAACCTTATTTTTGAAGTTGAAACAACTCATGAAGGTGTTGGACACTACGATTTGGACGACATTCGTCTGAGTCATTGACCTATTCGCGAAAAACCCAGGGCACCCTCTCAAAGGGTGCCCTTTTTTGTGCTACCATGGTGTCTATGAGCAACGAAACCATTTTCAGTAAAATTATCCGCAAAGAAATCCCAGCAGACATTGTCTATCAGGATGACTTAGTGACTGCTTTTCGTGACATTGCACCTAAAGCGCCCACGCATATCTTAATCATTCCTAATAAAATCATCCCGACCGCAGCTGATGTCACGACTGAGGATGAACCCACTTTAGGGCGTCTCTTTATCGTCGCACGCAAAGTGGCTGAACAAGAAGGCATTGCTCAATCTGGCTATCGGCTCATTGTGAATTGTAAAGAGCACGGCGGACAAGAAGTCGATCACTTACACATGCACCTTGTCGGTGGGCAACCACTCGGCCCTATGCTCACCCATTAAT
>JAJDCC010000116.1 GCA_029261015.1 Candidatus Omnitrophota bacterium
GGGGTGGAGGAGTCCACTCGTTTTGGGTTAGCAATGTCGGTGCGCGATCATGTGATCGATCAAGTGATGAGCGGGCTGTGTGGTGGTTTGATTGTGGTTTATGCACAACCGGTTTCATTAGCGGTGCAGACAGTGACAATTGAGCGCTTATTGCCTTGCACATCCTGGTTGCCTAAAGACAATCGAGCACGGGATGCGCGTCAACCAATTTGGGAATCCCACCCAGCTGACGTGTTGCAGTTTTTAGCAAGTAAATGGATCGGTCAGCGATTAAACGATATTTTTGGTTTGAGTCGAATTTCTGAATATGCAGCACGATCTATGCATCTTGAAGGTAGCTATCAAGAGTTAATCCGTATTGGAAAAAAACTTAAACTGCAATACTTAAAGGCGCGCCATGAAGTGATTGATAAGAGTATGCGCGAAATTTTTTCTGCACAGTTATTGTACAAACGTCTTATGGAAGAAGAGACAATCATTAATGAAGAGGGTTCAGTAGTTGAGCAAGAAAAGGGAATGTCTGATGGATAAACCACAATTTGATCCTAATCTTCCAGATATTGGTCGCGTTGTTTCGGTACAAGGGCCTGTGATTGATGTGCAGTTTAAGTCTGCGGAAGTGGTGCCGAGTATTTTAGAAGTGCTTGAAGTGTATTCGATGGATAATCGCAGATTAGTTCTTGAGGTGCAAGAGCATCTCCCCAAACACATTGTGCGGTGTATTGCTATGGGGTCTACATACAACTTGCGACGATATGAGTTAGTGAATAAAGTGGGGCTTTCTATCGAGATTCCTGTAGGCAAAAATTGCTATGGGCGCATTATGAATGTTTTAGGTGAGCCCATTGATCGCCAAGGGCCAATTGAATCCGATGACAAAAGATCAATTCGCAATACAGCGATTCGTAAAGATGTGGCTAAGGTAGGACAGGTGGCTGATTCAGAGGTATTAGAAACTGGGGTTAAGATTATCGATTTGCTGTTTCCTATGGTTAAAGGCAGCAAAACAGGGATTCTGGGTGGAGCCGGTTTGGGAAAGAGTGTGCTGATTCTTGAGTTGATTCAACACATTGTAGAGCGTCACCATGGAGCCTATGTGTTTACAGGTGTGGGTGAACGTATGCGTGAAGGTAATGAACTTTACTATGAGCTTGAAGAACATGATCTGCTTGATAAAGGCATGTTGGTATATGGTCAGATGAATGAACCTCCAGGGGCTCGTTTTGGGGTTGCTGCAACAGGAGTGACTTTGGCAGAGTCTATCCAACGTGAAAACAAAGATGTTTTGTTCTTTGTGGACAACATCTTTCGTTTTGTGCAGGCAGGGGCTGAGATTTCTACGCTATTAGGGCGTGTGCCATCAGAGACAGGCTATCAACCGACATTGTCCTCAGAAGTGAGTGATTTTCATGAGCGTATCCGTTCTATGGAAGGTGGAGGATCCATTACTTCTATTGAAGCTGTTTAT
This sequence comes from Candidatus Omnitrophota bacterium, assembly GCA_029261015.1. Taxonomy (GTDB): domain Bacteria; phylum Omnitrophota; class Gorgyraeia; order Aquiviventales; family Aquiviventaceae; genus JAJDCC01. Next base: position 1,469 of record JAJDCC010000116.1, read on the forward strand.
GTGCCAGCCGACGATTTAACCGATTTGGCAGTAGTCACCATTTTTACTTATTTGGATTCCATTATTGTGCTTTCTCGTGAGCGTGTTCAGATGGGGCTTTACCCGGCGATTGACCCATTACAGTCATCGTCATCAAATCTGGATCCGGATATTGTGGGAGAGCGTCACTATAAAGCTGCGCGAGAAGCTTTAAAAACCTTTAACCGCTATGAAGAATTGCGCAGAATCGTATCTGTGATTGGTGTCGATGAATTGTCCAAAGCAGATCGTACGATTTATGACCGTGCACGGCGCTTACAGAACTTTTTGACACAGCCCTTTGTGGTTGCTGAAGTCTTTTCTGGCATGAAAGGGATGTATGTCACATTGAACCAAACGATTACAGGAACAGAGCGTATTCTTAATGGGGATGTGGATGATCGCCCTGAAGAAGATTTTTATATGATAGGTCCGTTATCCTGACATAAGAGGTTATGATGGCCGCAACATTGGGGCAACATTTAGTAGAAAAGGGTTTGATAACAGAATCTCAGCTGGCTGAGGCTGTTGAATCTCAAAAGACGAAAAGACAGTTTTTGGGAGCTTTCATTCAGCAGCAAGGCTGGGTGAACCCCGATAGTTTATTGGATTTGATTGCTGAATTTTATCAGATGAAGGCAATACGCTTAAGAAACGAGCCTATCAGTCGAGAAGCAATTGAACAAATCCCTTCCAAGGTTGCGATGCATTACAAAGTCATGCCCGTTCAACTTAAAGAAGGCACCTTAGTCGTTGCTATTTCTAATCCACAGGATATTCGTTTGGTTGATGATTTGCGCTTGGCTATTCAGCAGCGAGTCACGATTGAAACAGTGCTCTCCACCGAATCGGATATTGAGTATGCTTTAAAACAGGCTTATGGCGTGGGGGTTGAAACGGTCAGCCAGATCATGGCTGATCAGGCTAAAAACCCCAAAGCGCAGGTAGAAGACATTTCGCATGCGGTCGAAGAGTTAGACGATGTGTCAGAGGATGCATCGGTGGTCAAGTTGGTGAATCAATTGATTCTTGATGCGCATCAACGCCGAGCGACTGATATTCATTTTGAACCTTTT